>JAFGPH010000032.1 GCA_016926135.1 Deltaproteobacteria bacterium | reverse complement strand
TGACGCGCTTGGCTCCCAGTTTCCGGATCCGATCCACTTCGTCCATGAATCCTTCCTGATCCACGAATCCCAGGCGGGAATGACGCTCAAACTGCTTCAGGGGACCTGCCTTGAAGGCCGCCTGAAAGGCAGGGATCTCGGGGTCGGGGGTAACGATGTAGCCGCGTTTCTTGAGCTCGATGGCCCGGTCCAGGGAATTTACCTTGATCTCCCCGCCGATGCACTTGGCCCCCTGGCCCCATTTCAGTTCAACGGTCTCCACCCCCAGCTTTTCCAGGACGTACTCGGCCACGCCGTTGCGCGTGTCCTCCACATTCATCTGCACCAGGATATCGCCCCAGCCCTCATAGTAGCGGCGGTACTCCTTCACCCGTCGATCCATCTCCGGGGACTTCTTCACCTTGCCGTTGCTGTTGAACTCCAGCTCCGGGTCGATGCCGCACACGTTCTCGCCGCAGACCAGGCTGATGCCGCTGATGGCGGCGCCCACAGCGAAATGCTCCCAGTTCTTGCGGGCAATGTCCGTGCTTCCGAGGGCGCCCGTGAAAACGGGCACTTTCATCTTGACCTTGTGGGTGACCCCGAAAAAGGTCTCCGTGTTCACGGACGGAAAGGTGGCCTTGTCCGGATCGGGGTCGATCCCCTTCGCGCCGAGGGCATATCCCATGATGTTCAGGTGGGAGTAGTCCACGGGGTAGTCCTTGTCGGCGCCCGCCGTGATGCTCCCGAAGGGTTGGGGATAGAGGAGCTCTCGACCACGGAAAGTGGCGTGGAACATGTCACAGCCCCCGCGGCACCCGTCCACACATCGGCTGCAAACGCCCGACTGCGGGGCCACATCTCGGGATCGGTTGGCGGTCTGTAGCGACTCATTGGCATTCGGTCTCTGCAAATTCATGGCTTTACCCTCCATTCGAATGAAATAAAAAAAGCGTCTCTTCCCTCTGGAATGAAGACGCCTTTGTCTTTTTCCTTATGATTTTGAGCCGCACACCTTTGGACGGCAAGCGGTATGTAGGACAGATTTGTAGTCCTTGTCAAGCCTATTTCTGTCTTACATTTTTGTAGGGAACTAGAGTTCCTGGGAGAGGATCAGCGCCTCTGCGATCTCCTTCATGGATTTGCGCGCGTCCATGCTCTTCTTCTGCAGCCAGCGGAACGCCTTGTCGGCCGGGAGGTTCTTGCGCACCATCACGATTTCCTTGGCCCGCTCGATCAGTTTTCGAGAGGCCAGTTCCTCCTCGATCACCTTGGTCTTCACGAGCAGCCGTGTGTTTTCAATGGCGATGGCGGCCTGGTTGGCCACGGTGGTGACGAGGTTGACCTCAGTCTCGGTAAAGTCGTGGGGTTCAGAGGTGAAGCAGTTGAGGACCCCGATCACCCGGTCGTCCTTCACGTGCATGGGCACGCTCACCAGGGAGGCAAGGCCCAGTTTGCGGGCCATTTCCTTCTCCTTGAAGCGAGGCTCCTGGAGCACATCCCTCAGGAGAAGAGGCCGGTTCATGGAGGCAACCCAGCCCACCACGCCCTCGTTCATGTCCAGGGATCGGTCCTTCACGTATTCGGGATCCAGGGACTGGGTTGCCTTGAGCCGGATCTTTCTGGGTGTCTGCTCTTCGTCAATCAGCCAGAGGGAGCAGATTTCCACCCCGGTCACCTTGGCCGTCACCATCACGATGAGCTTCAGGATATCCTCCAGGTAGAGGTCTGAGGTGATGGCCTGGCTGATGTCCATCAGGGCCTTGATGTATCTGCCGTTGGTTTCCTGGGGAACCGTCTCCATGATGCATGCCTACGGACTTCCGACCCTCGAACTTCCGTCTCAGAGGCCTCGAGATCGGAATACCCAAAGGCGCTCGGCAAGGGTCAATCGAAAATCGTCGGCCTACCTGACCGACTTTTGCCACTCCTTGGCAAAGATCTGTGCGATTCTGTCCACCTGGCCGGGATCGATCTTGAGGGCCTTGGCCACCTCCTGGTAGAGCTGACCCCGAAGCCGGTTCTCGACGTCCACCAGACTGTTCAGATCCCTCTTCTCCTTGAGACCGAGGGCGCCCGTATTGCCCAGGGAGACATAGCCGTTTCCGCCTTCCACGAGCATCCCCTTGGCATAGTAAGGTTTCATCCGGGCATAGTTGCTTTTCAACTTGTCTTTCAGGGCGCGGATGGTCGGGTTCGATACGCTGGTCGCATCCTGTGCCCACGCAGACGCCGGGGACAGGGCCAGCATGGACCGCCTGAAAAGGGAGTTCCTGTCATTCTTGGAAGGCGTATCCTTTTCTTCTCCCTGCCGGCCCCTCACCTCGTTCACGATATCCCCTGCGACGGACTCCACCTTCTCCGCAGGGAAGTAGATGTTGATGGTGACACATGCGAAAAGAAACAGAACCGAGCAGAGAAACACTGCCAATCCAGGCTTCCTGAGATTTTTGATCATCGCCATCCTCCTTCTTCATTTCACTGGACCAGGGGGCCGCTGCCGGATGATCCCACACGCCGGATCCTTTTAACCATGTCCTTGAAACGAATACGATTGTCGGGATTTTGATTTACTACATTCACCCCTGAAAAGCCACCCCTTTTTACGATGTACTCCATCCCGTCCTCCCGGATCGTCCCGTTGATCTTGAATACGTCGTTCTCCAGGGAGGCTCTGACGCCGATTTTACGGTAGGGAAATTC
>JAFGPH010000231.1 GCA_016926135.1 Deltaproteobacteria bacterium | reverse complement strand
GATGCCTTACCCGAAGAGCTGAGGGCTGCTGTCGCGGATGTAGAGAAAAAGGAGCACAGCATGAGACTGCAACACCGGGACAAGACCTTCTTCCTCCAGGCCTTCATGCCGAATCCCCAACTGGTCATTGTGGGTGCCGTTCACATCGCAGGTGCGCTTGCCGATATCGCGCGGATCGCAGGGTACAGGGTGGTCATTATTGACCCAAGAGGGGCCTTTGCCACTGCCGAGAGATTCCCGGGTGTTCACTTGGAGGTGGAATGGCCTGATGAGATTCTGCAGAACATGCCGCTGCATTCACGAACGGCGATCGTCACACTCACCCATGACCCCAAACTGGATGACCCCGCCCTTGAACTGGCGCTCCGGTCAAATGCATTTTATATCGGGGCCCTGGGCAGCCGGAAGACCCATGCCGCCCGGTTGGAGCGTCTGGCCGATGCAGGGGTCGACAGGGAAAGCCTGAAACGCATCCATGCCCCTGTCGGCCTGGATATAGGAGCAGACAATCCGGCAGAGATCGCCATTGCTATCATGGCCCAGATCACTGAGAAACGCCGTAAGGGCAAGCAACCGGAAAGAACGGGTTGTTGGGAGGATAAACAGGCCGGAGGGCTGACAGTATTGTGCCATACCATCAGTTCCGCCGTCGCTCCGGCAAAGGCACGCTGAGCATGGCATTCAATGCCGACGACATCCTACAGGAATTCAGAATTTTTGACCCTCCTGACGGGAGCCCGCCCCTTCATTATTTGGATAACGCAGCAACAACGCAGGTCCCTGATTGTGTGCTCAGGGTGATGTTCGACCATGATACCAGACATCGCTCAAACGCGAAAAGGGGCATCCATCGCCTGGCGCGGGAGTCAACGGAAGCACTGGAATATGCCCGGTCACAGGTCGCGGGTTATCTGGGCGTGAAGAATGACCAGGAGGTGGTTTTTACCAGCGGCACCACAGCCGGCATCAATTTGCTGGCGCTGAGTCTCGGTCATGGATTGGGACCGGGGGATGAAATTCTGCTCTCACAACTGGAGCACCACAGCAATATCATCCCCTGGCAGATGCTCAGAGAGCGTCTGGGGGTCACGCTTCGTTATCTGCCGGTGGACGCGGAAGGCCGACTTGAACTGAACGGGCTCGATGAAATGATTACAGAGAAGACCAGGCTTGTATCCATCAGCCATGGGTCTAACGTCACCGCGGCGATTACCGAAGTGGCTCCCCTCGTTCGATGCGCGCACGAAAAGGGCGTAAGGGTATTGCTCGACGGCGCACAAGTGGCGCCCCACGGCCCCCTCGACCTGCCGGCCCTGGGGCCGGATTACTATGTGTTTTCGGGTCACAAGGTATACGGGCCTTCGGGAGTCGGCATCCTGTGGGGTAGAAGCGAATGTCTTGAACATCTTCCTCCGGCCTTTGGTGGAGGAGAGATGATTTCACATGTAAGTTTTGAGGCGAGCACTTATCTATCCATTCCGCATCGTTTCGAAGCCGGCACGCTGCCCATTACCCAGGCGATAGGTCTCGGCGCAGCCCTCGATTGGTTGGCCCATCAGAATGTGCCGAGGGTTCATCAGCACCTGTGGAAACTCACGGATCGGATCATGGCAGGGATAGCCGACATAGACAGGGGAAGGGGGAGAGTCCGGATCCTCGGCCCGAAGAGGGGCGAGAAACGGTTGCCCCTGGTTTCCTTTGTGGTCAAGAATGTCCACCCTCATGACATCTGCCAAGTCTTGAATGATCGACACGGGGTGGCCGTAAGAGGAGGACATCACTGCGCTCAGCCGTTGCATGATCTCTGGGATCTGGACGGGAGCACCCGGGCCAGTCTGGCTCTCTATAACCGAGAGGATGATGTGGATGTACTGCTCAACGGTCTGGATGATTGCATGCGGATACTTTCCTGAAGCGGGGGTAATCGCGAAGGAGAGAGGGGAGGCTCTCTAATCAATGGGCGTTGATCTTTATCAGGATGCTATTATCGCACTTTCAAGACGCAGCGATCATATAGGATCCGTGCCGGATGCAGATTGTGAAGCCGTGATGCGTAACCCGTTGTGCGGGGATCAGGTCATGGTGCAATTGCAGATTGAAGGGGGCCGCATCCGTTCCCTGCGGTATCAAGTTCGTGGATGCCTCCTGTGTAAGGCCTCTTCAGCGCTTCTTGCATCACTTGGCGAGGGAATGGACCTCCATGAGCTCGAAGAGATGCACCAAGGATTTGATCTGGCCCTCAAAACGGAAGATATTTCTTTTCCGGTGACGCACACGGTCTTTATGCCTGTGCGTGCCCACAAAAGCCGCCATTCCTGCATTCTTTTGCCCTATGAGGCCGTGATGGAGGCCCTGTCAATGCACAAAAAAGGCTTTCCGGAAATTGCCTCATCCTGAATACATCTAAATGAATTTGGACCACGCTATCCGAAAACGTGAGGAAGGAGAGGCTTCAGGTTTTTCCCCGGCAGTGCGAGCACCTCAAATATGGGGAATGGCGGGTGCGGGGCAATTTTTGCGTGAAATGACGGAGGAAGCCGGCTTGGATGAGAAAATAAAAAAAGCGCTTATCAAGATCGCCGGCGAGGACAATGTCACCGATGCCTTGATGGATCTTGTCAGCTATTCGTATGATTTTTCGCAATACCGTTCACGTCCGCAGGGTGCGGTTTGGCCTTCCGATACAGAACAGGTCTCAGCGATCCTCAGACTGGCAAGCCGGGAGAAAATTCCTATCGTTCCCAGAGGAGCAGGTACAGGGGCCACGGGCCTGGCCGTCCCACAGACGGGTGGAATCGTGATGGACCTGCTGCGGATGAACAGGATCCTCAAGATCAGTATCGAGGATCGTCTCGCCGTTGTGCAACCGGGGGTCGTTTACGCAGACCTCCAAAATGCCCTCTCACCTCATGGGTTCTTTTTCCCACCCGATCCGGCCTCTGGAAAGGTGGCGACACTGGGCGGGAATGTGGCAACGAATGCCGGGGGACTCAAGGGGGCCAAATACGGCACCACAAAGGACTACGTCCTCGCCCTCGAAGTCGTGCTTCCGGACGGCAGGGTAATGCGGACAGGTTCCAACTGCATGAAATCGGTTTCGGGTTATGACATGACAAAGCTCTTTGTGGGGTCCGAGGGGACCCTGGGGGTGATGACCGAGATCACCTTCAAGATCGATCCCTTGCCGACCGCCACGACGACTGCGGTGGGTTCCTTCGGGAAGTTGGAGCAGGCCGGCCGGGCCGTTAGCGAAATTATGCATTCGGGCATTATCCCCAGCGTGTGTGAATTGCTGGACCGGAACATCATCGGTCTCCTTATTGAGCAAGCCGGTCTGGATCTCCCCAGGGCCGAGGCCATGATCCTGGTCGAGACCGATGGCCGCACCAAGACCGAGACCGAGTTTCAAATGGACGAGGTCATGGAGGTCTTCAAAAGGAACGGCGCCCTGGAGATCAAGAAGGCGGCCTCTGCCGAGGAGGCAGAGGGCCTCTGGCAGGCCCGCCGATCCATGGGCGGTATTCTGGTAGGCCTCAGACCCAACTTCCTGGTGGAAGATGTCACTGTGCCCATTTCAAGGCTCACCGAACTCATCCGGGGGATTGAAGGGATTTCGGAAAAATATGGGGTCGAGATCATCAATTTCGGGCATGCGGGGGATGGGAATCTGCATCCCCATCTCATGTATGACGGCGCCAATCCGGAGGAGGTCGAGAAGGTGGAGAAGGCGTCTGCCGAGCTCTTTGCCATGGCCTGTGATCTGGGAGGGACTTTGAGCGGGGAGCACGGCATAGGACTGGCCAAGGCCTCGTTTATGGGCCTGGAACATGATCCTGTTGCCATGGATATGATGCG
>JAFGPH010000230.1 GCA_016926135.1 Deltaproteobacteria bacterium | reverse complement strand
CGGTCGTGGACGGGGCGCCCATCCTGGGGATTCACGCCGCAGTCAACCAGAAGACCAGGACGGGGCAGGACTATGCCCCGGGCCAAAAGGTTTCCGCCGAGGAGGCCCTGCGGTGCTACACCCTGAACGGCGCTTACGCGACCTTCGAGGAGCACATCAAGGGGTCGATCGAGCCGGGGAAGCTGGCCGACCTTGTCATCCTCTCCGAAGACCCGACGCAGGTCCCTCCAGAGCGGATCAAAGAGATTCAGGTGATCGCCACGATGATCGGGGGAGACTTTGCTTTCGATAGAGAGTCCTAAATGTTCGAGCTCTCAAAGTTGCGTGGCAGTCGCGAGGATGGATGCGGAGAGCAGGGGTTTGTTGGGTGTCATTTCATTCTTAACCCATTCAAGAAAAGGAGGCAGGAAACATGAAAATTAGGAGATTCATAGGTTTAGCCGGAATGATTTTGGCAGGTGTGTGCGTTATCGCCATGGCAGGCATGGCCCTGCCCGGAACGGCACAAGCGGCGGAAAAGGTGATCAAGTGGCGATGCCAGACCTTCGAGCCGCCCACCGAAACGTGGATGGCCAAGGAGACCATGGCATCCATCGAAAAGGCGAGCGGCGGCAGGCTGAAGATCGATGTGTTTGCCGGCGGTGAGCTCGTTCCGTCACCCGAGATCCTGAAATCGGTGAGCGGCGGCATGATCGAGATGGGGATGGGCTTCGGCGGCTATTGGCCCGCCAGGGTGGATGTGGCCAATCTGGAATCCGGACTCCCCATGTCGTGGAGCGACCTTCAGGAGGCCTTCGATGTCTATTTTTGCAGGGGGCTGCTGGAGGTGGTTCGAGAGGGATACAAGGAGAGCGGCGTCATGTGGTGGCCGAAATTTGCCAGCCTCTACAACCTGATCTCGACCAAGCCGGTGAAAAGTCTGGCGGATATGAAAAAGATGAAAATCAGGGTTGCCGGCCCCACGGCCCTGCTCCTGAAATCGGTAGGTGTGGCCACAACCTTTCTGCCCTTTGAGGAGGTCTACATGGGCCTGGCCACAGGGACCATCGACGGCGCGATCATGGGGCCGTTGCATACCTATAAGAACATGAAGATGCAGGAGGTGGCCAAGTATTACATCGACTTCGCCTTCATGCTTCCGGTGGTCAATGTCATGGTCAACCAAAAGGCGTTTGACGCGCTGTCCCCGGATCTCAAGGAGATCGTGGACCTGGCCATGTTCAGGAACACCTTCAGGGTTCACAGGACGCACATTTCGGAGGAGTACAAGATTCGCAAGGAACTGGTCAAACAGGGCAAACTCACCATCACCAGCATGGACCCCGCCTCCATCAAGGAGCTGAGGAAGGCCGCGGTCCCGGTTTGGGAAGCGGAGGCGAAAAAATCCCCCAGGGCCGCAAAGGCGATCGAACTGATCATGCAAATGATGAAGGACAGGGGGAAGTTGGACTAGCTTTTTCCAGGGTTTTTCACCCGAGCCCGGATTCTCTTGGGCTTGGGTGAAAAACCTGAAGCGTTTGCGAGGCAGATATGAGCCTGATTGACAGACTGAGCGAATGGAGCGGAAAGATCGTTTCCTATCTGGTGATCGTGATGATGCTCATTCTCCTTTACGAAATCGCGTTAAGGAGCATCCTGGGAAAACCCACCCTGTGGGGATACGAGATGGCCGGCATGCTGTTCGGGGCCTTTTGCGTGATCGCGGGGGCCTACACCCACCGATACGAGGCCCACGTGAGAATGGACGTCATTTACGGCACCTGGCGGCCCCGAACCCAGGCAATCGCAGACACGTGCACCTCATTTCTGCTCCTTCTGTTCCTGGTCGTATTCCTGTGGCTGTCTATTCAGAACGCGCTGGAGTCATGGAAGGTGGTCGAATACAGCGGCTCGGCGTGGGGGCCTCCGGTTTACCCCATCAAGATGGTCATCGCTGTAGGGGTTTTCCTGCTCCTGATGCAGGCCGTTGCGAATTTCATTCGCAGCCTCACCACCGCCGTGAAAGGAGGAGCGAGCCATGTTTGATCTGGAACCCGGGGCCGTCACCGCCATCATGTTCGGCGGAATGATGCTCCTCATGGTCGTCGGGATGCCCCTTTCCTTTGCCCTCGGGTTCATGGCGATGTTCTCCGGCGTCCTCATGTGGGGGACCTCCGCCATTGACATGATCTTTCTCTCGTCCGTCTGGATGTTCAGCCAGATCACCATGGTCGCGCTCCCCCTTTTCATCTTCATGGGGGTCATGATGGAGCGCTCGGGCATCATGGACGAGTTGTTCACCATGATCTACAAGCTCATGGGAGCCCTGAGGGGCGGGTTGGCCATAGGCATTGTGGGCATCTGCGTGCTCGTTGCGGCCATGTCGGGGGTGAGCGGCGCGGCCACCGTGGCCATGGGGATCATTGCGGTGCCCGCCCTGCTCAAACGGGGCTATGACAAGAGAATGATCACCGGGGCCATCCAGGCAGGCGGGGCCCTGGGGTTTTTGATCCCTCCGAGTGTCCTGATGATCTTCTATGCCCTCATCACCGGGACGTCCGTGGGGAAACTCTTCGCAGGCGGCATCGGCGCGGGATTGCTGCTGGCCTGTCTGTTTGCGCTGTATATCCTGATTCGTTGCGCCGTGCAGCCTCAGGTAGGGCCGGCGATCCCGCCCGAGGAAAGGGTGAGCGGAGTGGAGAAGCTCAAGTCCCTCAAGGCCCTCATCCTGCCGGGAATCATTATCTTTCTCGTGCTCGGGTCCATGTTTCTGGGCCTGGCCTCTCCCACGGAAGCTGCCGCCCTGGGTGCTGCCGCATCCATCCTGTGTGCCGTCGTGAGGGGCACGTTCAAGAAGAACGTTTTCAATGAAGCCCTCATGAGCACGACCAAGACCATGGGCATGGTCGCGTGGGTCATCATTTGCGCAACCTGCTTTGCAAAGGTCTACACCGCCCTTGGCGCCGTCAAGTTGGCCCAGTCCCTCATCGGAGATTGGACCCCTCTGCTGACCGTATGCGTGACCCTTGCGAGCCTTTTTGTGCTGGGCATGTTTCTGGACGAAGGGGCGATCATCTTCATTACGGCCCCTCTTTATGTCCCCCTGGTCACCAGTCAGGGGTACGATCCGGTGTGGTATGGGGTTCAGTACATGGTGGTTGGCCAGACCGCGTTTTTGACGCCCCCGTTCGGCTACAATCTCTTCTATATGAGGGCCGTGGTGCCTCCCGAGATCACCATGGGCGACATCTACAAATCCGTCATCCCCTTTGTGGCGCTTCAGCTGCTGGGGACCGCAATCATGATTGCATTCCCGCAGGTGATCCTGTGGATTCCGAACCATTTATTTGGATAGTGCCGAAATGTGAGGCGATCAGATGAAATGGGCCGGTCGGAGGGTCCCCCCATGAGACCGAAAATAGCCGTCTACGGCAATCAGCACATGAACCTGGGCCACGCGGTTGCGGCAGACCTGACGCTTGCCGGCCACGAGGTCACGGTGTTCGACCTGCCCGAGCACGGGAACACGATCGCCCCCCTGCTGGACATGGGGGGGATCCACGTTTCCGGCAATCCCAAGGCCCTTGTCTCCGGCAAGACCGGCTTCGCAAAACCCCACAGGATCAGCACAGATCCCGAAGAGGCCCTCCGGGGGGTGGATCTCCTCTTTATCGACGTGCCCACCGATGCATTCGAGACCCGCCTGGAGCCCATTATCCCCTACATTCGCGACGGCGCAGTCCTTCATTTCAACTATTACGGATACTGGCCGTCCCTGCGGGTGGCCCCGCTCCTGAGGAAGGCGGGAAAGGGCGGCGTGATGGTCACGGAGTGCCCCACCTGTCTCTATTACGCCCGGGGGAAGGAAGGCCGGCTGACTTTTGAGGTCATGAAGGAGAGGGTCTCCCTCTCGGTCTTCCCGGCCGTCAGGACAGCGGAGGCCTTCCGGGTGATGCGGGCCGCATACCCGAATTTCGAGCCGGCCCAGAATGTCCTGGCCACCAATTTCGAGAACCTGAACCTGCTGTGGCACCCGGCCATCGCCCTCCTGAACGCGGCCCATTTCGACCGGGAAAAGGAGAGGGGCGAGAAGACCGCCTATTTCTACCAGACAGGGATTACGGAGCACACCGCCTGCCTTTCCGAGGCCCAGGACCGGGAGCGGGAATCCCTCTGCAATGCCTATGGGGTACCCTATCATTCGCTCCGGGATCTGACCCGGCAGTATGTTGCCGGCACGGGAAAGACCATGACCGAGGTTCAGCGCAGCAGCAACTTCATCCAGGGTTCCCCCGCCTTTGACGTGGACCAGTGGGCCCGGTGGATCTGCTGGGACATGCCGCTTGGCGTTGTCCCGATGGTGCTGCTGGCCGATCTTGCGGGCGTCCCCCTGCCTATCCACCGGGGACTGGTGGACATCTTCGGCGCGCTCCTGGAGACCGATTTCTGGAAAACCGGACTCACCCTGGAACGACTGGGCCTGGCAGGGTTTTCGGTCAGAGAGGTCCTTGACTATGTCACCCAAGGCTGATGAACGGAGGGAGGTTTGCGTATGAAAGTAGCTGTAACCGGTGCTTCGGGGCTGCAGGGCATGTCGGCCCTGATCTATCTCCTGGAGCAGGAGGATGTGAGGGAGGTTCAGGTGAGCGACCTCCACAACCTCGATCGACTGAACGAGCGGGTGGAACGTCTGGGCGACCCGCGGATCCGCATGATCCCCCTGGATTGCACCGACGAGGCGGCGGCAGCCGAGGCCTTCAGGGGATATGATGTGGTGGTGAACTGCGCCTTTACCCCCGGCCGGTTCCTGAGCGTCACGCGGGCGGCCCTCGAGGCGGGAACCCATTACCTGGATCTCACCTCTGCAGGCGAGGAGCCCAGGCAGAAGGCCCTTCACGAAGAATTCAAGAAGAAAGGCATCACGGCCATTCTGGACATGGGCACGGCCCCGGGGCTCAGCAATCTGATGGCGGTCTATTGCATGAACCGGCTGGATCAGGCCGAATCCATCGACTACAAATGGGCGGTCGTGGACGTGGTGCCCCCCGAAGAGCACACCCGGCCCCTGTACTGGGGCTATGGGATCGAAGGGATCATGTACCTTGTCTCGGCCCCAAGCTGGGTCTATGAGGATGGGCAGGTCAGGAACGAGGAGCCGCGCGCCCGTCCGGAGCGATTCCGGTTCAAGGACCCTGTCGGCGAGCAGGTGATCATGGGCTTCCCTCATCCGGAGCCCGCGATGCTGGCCGAGTCGTTTCCGGATGCGGGGTTCAAGCACATCATGTACCGCCAGGCCTTTGACCCGGACTCCGAGAAGAAATACTGCTTTCTGCGGGATCTGGGCTTCCACCGGCTGGATCCGATCGAGGTCAAGGGCGTGAAGGTGGCGCCTTTCGATGTGCTCAAGACCCTTCTGGATCAGCTCCCGCCGGAGCGGAAGAAGCCGGCCCATATCATCAGCGAAGGCAACTGCATCGTCCAGGGCCGGAAGGACGGCAGGAAGGTGGAGGTCCGGCTCATGATCCGCACCTCGCCGGATAGCGATATGCACAGGCGCTACACCGCCAGGGGGGCCTTCGGCTCCTACCGCACCGGCATCTGCGGCGCCATGGCCGGCGTGATGCTGGGAAGAGGGCTCATCGAGAAGAAGGGCGTCTATTTGCCGGAGCTCTGCGTGCCCGCGGACCTCTACATCCAGGAGCAGATCAAGGTGGGCATGGAGGTGGAGGAAAGCGTCACAAGAGTGATGAGTGCGGAATGATGAACGATGAAACGCCGGATAGAGCGATTCGCTTCTAGTCTCCGGCCGCTGGCTACCAATGACCGTCAACGAGATGTTCCTGTTCCTCATGGGGCTGATGGCGATTTTCAGCCCCTTCGGCGTGATCATTCTCATGTCCCTGGCCTTCATGCTCCTGGCACGCGGCGTCACCGAGCTGATCCCCGCACTCGCAAAATGATGCGCACATCCCCCTTCCGTCTCCGGCCGGCGTGGCCGGCGTTCATCCGGGTCCTCGGTCTCCTCTCCCTCCCTGCCCGCTGCAGCTCAGGCAGGACACAACAAAGTCAT
>JAFGPH010000229.1 GCA_016926135.1 Deltaproteobacteria bacterium | reverse complement strand
GGTCTCTCAGGACCGCAACTCATCTTTATCCTCTGCCCGTTACCGCCCCGTAGTATCGAAATTTTTACCGCTGCAGGGACAGAGCCGTACCCGTTTCTGCTGTCGCAGCCTGGGGCTGCTTTTGAAAAACGCAGAACCCGGTCCCGCCTTATACACATCGGTGCAATAGTTGCGGCCTGTACGACCACTCCCCGACGGCCCCTCTGATTGCCGGGTGGTCTCTCAGCAGCCTGATCTACCACTTGCCGAGATCCCCCAGCCCCATAAGGCTGAAACCGACCATCACGCTTTCGATGCCGTCCGAATCTTCCACGGCCACCCTCACACCCCAGCACTGTGAGCGGTATTCGGCCCAGTACGTGCTCCCCACCCTGTATTTCAGGTTGAGGCTCCTGTGCTGGGATGCGCCTACCGCAAAACCTTCCGCCAGGTTCACATGTGCGTAACCACCGATACTCCTGTCGCCCCCCTTGACATACTGGTGCTCCAGGCCATACCGGTCAAACCTCCCGCCTGAACGCGCCATCTGGTATTCACCGGAGACGTCCGCAAAGATAATGCACCCCTGGTAGTGATCCCACCAGACCTCCGTGTCCAGATCCACCCTGGTAGAGGGATGGTAGGTGAGGATCCCCTGGAGTGGAAGGAAAGGCTTCTCCTTTCTTCCGGGTTCCTCATCCCGGCGGGCTTCGGTAATGTCGTAGCCCTGGCTCAGACTGAAGGTGCCCCACTGGGCGTAGGTCACCTCTCCCTTGTCGTCTTCCCTCCTGGTATCCAGGAAGTTTTCCAGGGAGAACTCCACCACGTTCTCCCCGCCTCTCGCATCGACGGGTTCGAACCAGGGCCGGGATTTGGACGGATCCCTGTAGCCCCGGTAGCGGTAGGCCAGTGAGGGAAATACCTTGTGCTTGAGTCTCTTCACCTCTCCCCATTCGACATCAAAGGTCCGCTCCAGAAGAGTGGAGAGTCGTCCCTGGATTTCGTAGGCGTCCCTGGACTGCTCATCCGTGCCTCCATCGGCCCTCTCATACCACTGGGTATCTCGGACAAAGCCGACCGAGGGTTCGAATTCCACGTAGGGTCCCAGCCAGAAGGGAGAGGAAACCTCCGGGTGGAAAGATGCACTGTGACCCTTCCTCCCCACATCGCGCCACACATAGTCGTAGTCGGTGTCGAACTTGAAGAAGAGGGGGGAACCCGGTACGGACCTCGGCATCCAGGAATACAGGAGACCTCCCAGGGGCTGGGGGGTGTCGTCAAAAGCGGGGTTCTGAGGCCGCTGATGGTAGGCGCTCTGGGCCTGGAGGCTGTGGGCCGCGCCGTCGCGGCTCAGCCGGAAGGCCGATCTTCGCGTGGGGGAATAAATGTCCTCCATGGGCCTGCCGAACTCCTCCCGAAGGTCGGGCCTTGCCCTGTAACCGTAAAGCCCCCGGGTGAACTCCCGGAGATAGTCCTGGTCGCTCACAAAGTCCGTGTCCAGTTTCGCACGGACGCCCAGGGGAAAGGCCTGGTCCGTCCTGCTCCTGAGCCAGTAACGCGTCCTGTTTGTTCTGGGGTAGGGGCTGGTCTCCATCTGGTCCGGATCCCCCATGTCCTTTTCATCGATCCTGTCCGAGAGGATATCGTAGAGAAAGGATCCCTTCGATTTCTCTTCCGCCACGTAGCGCAGCTCCACCCCCTGCTTCAGCCCTCGCTTGCTGATATAGTGCTCGTAGAAGGTGGCGTCGGTCTGGTCGGAAATGGCCCAGAAGATGGGCAACTCGACCTCCACACCGTTTCTGCTTGAATAGCCCATCCCCGGCGGGAGGAGCCCGCTCTGGCGCTTGGTTTTGGCCGGGAAGATCCCGTAGGGCACGTAGAGGACAGGAACATCGCGAATCCTGAAGACCCCGCCCTTGACCGTCCCGTAACCCTCGATGGTCACCTTCACCTCCGAGGCGGTGATGCTCCAGTCCGGGGTCTCCCCTTCGCAGGTGGTGATACGACCGCCCCTCACGAGATAGGTGTCGGGACCCGTTCGCTCGATGGTCTCTCCGTTGACGTAGTAGTGATTCTCCCGGAGAAAAAGCCTTGCCTTGGTGATCTGACCCGTGTGATTGCGAAGATCGAAGATGGCCCTTTCGCCGGTGAGGAAATCCCCATTTGCCTGAAAGCGTACGTCCCCTGAGACCTCCACCATCCCCGTCTTTTCATTGTACACGGCCTTCTGCGCATACAGGACCTGGCCGTTCCGGGTGACCACCACGTCCCCTTCCGCCATGAAGAGACCTTCCTGTTCCAGGTAGCTCATCTTGTTGGCGCTGATCTGCCACCCCGCATTCTTGTCCTCCAGGATCCGGTCCTTGAGCAGGCGATTGCCTGCGAGGAGCGCTCCGGCCTCCAGAAGCAACGCACTGAGCAGGCACAGCGAAATGACGATTCCTCGTCTCAGCAATGGTGCCTTCCTCCCATACTCCGCAACTCCATCAATCCAGTTCCTGAAAGACCTGTTCGTTCCGATCACCACCGCATCTCATCCGGCCGGTAGGTCTCGGGATCGAGACAGGTCAGGGCCTCTCCCACCGTAAAGAGGGAACCACAGATCAGAATCATATCCCTTGACCGCGCCAGGCGCTTGGCCTTCTCGATGGCCCCTGCAAGGGTAGGGGCCAATTCCCCCTGCCTCCCCAGAGACCGCGACTCCTTCCACAGATCTTCCGGAGAGGCGGCACGGTAATACTCAGGCCGGCTGCAGATGACGTAGTCTGCCACAGGCACGATTGCGCGCACAATCCCCCGGATGTCCTTGTCCTGCATGACGCCCAGGACGAGAATGAGCCTCTCGTAACGGAAATCTCGCCTCACGGAATCCGCAAGGATGCGGACCGCCGCCGGGTTATGGCCTCCGTCCAGCACAATGAGGGGCTCCATCGAGACAACGTGCAGCCTTCCAGGCCATTGAGGATGCCGGAGCCCCTCCCTGATATTTCCGGAGGAAATGCCGAACCCCTTTCTCCGGAGCACCTCAACTACGGCCAGGGCCAAGGCCGCGTTTCGCGGCTGGAATCTCCCCTTCAGGCCCAGCTCCAGCCCCCTGAAGGCGTGGTCAAGACCGTAGTAATTGCAAGTCCTTCCGTTCGACCGGTAACGCACATCCCTGCCCACCCTCCACAGACAGGCCTTTTTCGCCTCACACACCGATTGGAAGAGATGCAGCACGGGGGCCTGGGTTGCGGCGGTGACCACCTCGACGCCCCTCTTGATGATCCCCGCCTTTTCGCGGGCGATATCCAGGTGGTGTTTCCCCAGAAAAAACTGGTGGTCCAGGGAGATGTTGGTGATCACCGAGACCATGGGTCGGATCACGTTCGTTGCATCGAGGCGGCCGCCCATCCCCACCTCCATGATGGCCACGTCACACCCTTTCCTGGCAAAGTGGATAAGGGACATGGCTGTGGTGACCTCAAAGAAGGTTGGCGGAGAACCCTCCTGGATCACGTCCCGGAGTTCGCTGGTGAGCGCTGCCACATCGGCGGGACCGATCTCCTTTCGGTTGATCCGCATCCTCTCGGTGAACCGCACCAGATGGGGCGAGGAGTAAAAGGCGACCCTCAGGCCGGACTCCATGAGAATCGATTCCACCATGGCAGCCACAGAGCCCTTTCCATTGGTGCCGGCGATGTGGATGTACCTCAGGCCCCTGTGGGGATTCCCGAATGCCTTCAGGAGATTGGAGGTCTTGGAAAGGCCGAATTTGATCCCGTACTTCTGGAGGCCATAAAGGTACCCAAGCGCATCCCTGTAAGTAAAGTTCTTTACCATACCCGCTACACCCTTTCCAGTGTGGTATAGCCCAGGTGAAGCACCTTTCGACCCGCATCCCTGAAGAGCACCTCCACCTTCTCCTGGTCGATGAACTTGGAGATCACGCCGCTGCCGAAGGCCGGATGACTCACCCTGTCTCCCGGTCGGAGCCCCAGAGGGTGCTTCGGCTCCGACTTGCGCGGTGGGGTCTGAACGGGTGCCCCTTGAGAGAAGAACTTCCTCCCTGTCGTTCCCGAGGAGCCGTGTGCAGCGACTCCCCGGGGCAGTGCCTGGAGAAACGAAGAAAGACTTCCCCACCCCGACCTTCCCCCACTGTTCCAGGAAAGCCACGGCCTCCCTGCATCCTGGCCCGGGTAGCACAGGATGAGTCGGTCTTTGGCCCTGGTGGCCGCCACGTACAGGAGCCTTCGCTCCTCCTCCAGGGACTCCTCGCTGGAAGCGGCCTTTGCGGACGGGAAATAGCCGTCCACCAGCCAAATGATGAAGACCACGGGCCACTCCAGACCCTTTGCGGAATGCACCGTAGAGAGGGTGAGGCAATCTCCTCTCTGGTGGGTATCCATGTCCGTGGCACTGGTGGGAGGATCCAGCATCAGATCGTCCAGAAAGGGCCGGAGCTTGCGGTAGCGGCCCGCCATGGGGACCAGTTGCTCCAGGGCCTTCAACCGGCTCGGGAAATCGTCGTACTTCTCCCTCAGGATGGGGTCATAGTACTGGATCAACTGCTCCACCGCCTTTTGCGGTCTCAGGTCCGGCGCAGAGAGCTGCTTCAGAACCTTGGAAAGGGGCTTCAGCCCTTCATCGCCCTTCCCTGCGCCGGGCCACTCCCCGATCTCCCACGGTGGGCGGTTCCCCTCCTTCAGCCAGGCGATGACGGCCTGGCTCTTGGCCGGTCCGATGTTCTTCACCATCCTGAGGATCCGACCCCAGCTGATCCCGTCCTCCCTGTTCACCAACACCCGCAGGTGGGCCAGCAGATCCTTGATGTGGGCCGATTCCATGAACTTGAACCCGCCGTATTTCACGAAGGCGATGCCCTGGCGGGTGAGCTCCAGCTCCAGTTCAAAGGAATGGTAAGCAGCCCGGAACAGGACCGCAACATCCTTTATGGAACGACCCGCGGCAAGCTGCTCCCTGATGGCGCGGCAGACGAACATGGCCTGCTCGGGCTCCGTGCGGGTATCGATGATCCTGGGGATCTCACCGTCACTTCTCCTGGTGAAGAGGCACTTGGTGTATTTCTCCTGGGCCTGGGCCATGATGGCATTCGTGAAGGTAAGGATGGGCTGGGTGGACCTGTAGTTCTCCTCCAGTTTGATGACCCTGGCCGCTGCGAACATCTTGGGAAAGTCGAACATGTTTTTGTAGTTGGCGCCACGAAAGGAATAGATGGACTGGGAGTCGTCGCCCACCACCATGATGTTCTGATGGCCGTGGGCAAGCCATCTCACGATCTCCGCCTGGATGAGATTGGTGTCCTGGTATTCGTCCACCATGACGTACCGGTACTGCTCGTTGAGCTGTGCCCTGAGATCTCCATTCACCGCCAGCAGGTCCCTGAAGAAGAGGATCAGGTCGTCGTAGTCCATGAGCTGGTTGTCTTTCTTGAAGGCCCGGTACAGCCTCTGCAGCCTCTCGACCTGGGGAACGTACTCGAGGAACTGGGCATACTCCTCACCCATGAGTGCTTCCAGGGACCACTGGAGATTCGCCGCCTTGCTCAGGATATTGGCAAGGGTCGCACGTTTCGGGAACCGCACCGTGCCCTTGTCCACCTGCATCTCCTGTACCAGGGACTGGATCACCTCCTCCATATCCGACCTGTCGAGCACCGTGAAGGTCCTCCCGAAACCGACGAGGTCCGCCTTCTCCCGGAGCACACGATGGGCCAGGGAGTGAAAGGTTCCTCCGGAGACGAACCTGCACCGCTCATCCGCGAGCCCTGCAGCCCGCTCCAGCATCTCGCCCGCCGCCTTTCGCGTGAAGGTGAGGAGCAGGATCTGATCGGGCGCCACGCCGCTCTCCACAAGGCGGGCCACACGGTAAACCAGGGTCCTGGTCTTCCCGCTGCCTGCACCGGCAATGACAAGCAATGGCCCGTCGAGGGTCATCACCGCCTTCAACTGGGAAGGATTCAGGACCTCTTCATAGGGGATCGCATTCGACAATACGTTGGCCGTCCTTTCTTCCATTTTCTCCGAAGGCACTTTCTCCCATTCTTTTAACTAGCTGCGCAGAAGCAGGAAAGGCAGGGTCAACACCACAACCACCAAGACAAGGAGCAGCAGGACGAGAGGGATGCTGAAGGCAAGGATAATCCTACCGTAAGAAACTCCATGGATTTCCTTGAGGCCGATCATCTGGACCATGAGCTGCCACACAAGTCCGGCCAGCCCGCCCACAAAAGGGATAAAGGCGAGAATCTGTGCGGCCTGCGAATAGGCGACGACCCTGAAGGTCGCCTCGAAACCGTTCTTTCCTCCTCTTACCAGGGAAAGACAGCCGTGGACGATCAGGCTCGTGGCAAAAAGAAGCACGACGACCAGGAGAAGGGAGAGCACAAGGACGCCCGTGAATACAAGGGCTATCCCGTACTGGTCCAGATAGCCTCGGGTCATGGAAGTGATGCTCCCGGACATGACGAGGAATTGCCAGAAGAGGCCCACCATGGTACCCAGGGCACCGGTGAGGAGGCCGAAGGCAAATGGCTCTCTCAGCCCTGCCTGAACATCCATCTTTTCAAAGAGATCCCGGGGATGGAAGAGCACGGCCTTTGTCGTCTCACAGGTGGCCTTCCAGAGTCCCAGTTCGGCGCGCCTCTCCCAGGGCGGGGCGATTCGCAGGGGTCCTTGCTCCTCCGGGCCGACCGGCTCCCCGCCCTGCCCGCTTTCCGGGATCGGATTCGCGAGAAGGAGTTCGAACCGGTTTTTGCAGCGGGGACAGTTGGCCCATCTCACGCCGGCCGGGATCTTCTCCCTCTCCAGGGTCTTGGACAACCCGCAGTGTGGACACACGATCTCCACGGTCATCTGTTTTCTTTTCCCTTGAGGCTCATGAGGCGGCTCAGCTGCTTCTTACGGGACCACCGTTCAAGCCGGCTCATCAGGCCGGCCCTTTCAGCCCTTTGGAGCATTTCCTCCTTCATCCCGAGACCTTCCCTGGTCGAAAGGGCGGACCTCAGGCACAAGACCCGTTCCGGGCACTCCCGGCACGGTCCGGGCACCTCCCTCAGTCCCTTCTCTCCCTTGGGAAATACTTGGTCCAGAATACCGAAACACTCCTTCACTGCCATCCCTGCCTACCGGATTGAAGCCCTCCCGCGTGCACCCTCGCTGGTACCACCCGGTTTAGTGTATACAATATTGCCGGGTCCGTATAAAGCCAAATGTGGACAAGGAAAGCTTCATTGACATTCCCGGCGCCTGCCCATATCATGCATGCCTATGAAACAAGGCAGAAAACTGTATCTGATCCGGCACGGTCAGGTCCTCGGTTATGACGATTTTCCCATTTACGGTCACACAGACGTGGAACTGACCGAGGTGGGAATCCTGCAGATGGAACATCTGGCGGAACGTCTGCGCCTGGTGGAAATCGGGGTCATTTACTCGAGTGACCTCAAGCGATGCCTGGCCGGGGCTCGAATCCTCGCCCGGCACCACGATGTCTCGATCCAGCCCATGGCCGCGCTCAGGGAGGTCTATTTCGGAGCCTGGGAGGGAATGGGGCTCAGCGAGATTCGAGAGCAATTTCCCCGGGAACTGACGGAGCGGGAGGCGGACCTCGTCCACTTTGCCCCTCCAGGAAACGGCGAGAGCATCGCGCGCCTGGCAGAGAGGGTCCTGCCCTGCACCAGGGACATCCTGAACCGTCACAAGGAGGGCAACATTGTGATCGTGGGCCATGGAGCCGTGAACCGGGTGATTCTCTGTGACGCGCTGGGCCTGGATCTCAGCCGGATGTTCAACCTCCACCTGGACTACGGCTGTCTCAGCATCATCGAGTACCATCCCGATCGCACCCTCGTGCGGCTCGTGAACGGGTGAGATGACGGACATCGCCGGACGCATCGCTGCCATTCCCCTCTTTGAAGGCCTTCCCGCGGAGCAGTTGCAGGACCTTGCCGGGATCGTGGAAGATCTGGGCTTCGGCAAGGCCGAGATCATCTTCTCCGAAGGCGACGAGGGGGCCGGGTTCTACGTGGTGACCTCGGGCCGCGTGAAGATCTTCAAGCTCTCGCCGGAGGGAAAGGAACAGATCCTACACATCTTCGGTGCGGGCGAACCCTTCGGCGAGGTGCCCGTCTTTGCGGGCCAGCATTTCCCGGCCAATGCCGAGGCCATGGAGGAGTCCCGCCTCTTCTTCTTTCCGAGGGAGTCCTTTGTGGGCCTGATCAGAAGGAACCCGGGCCTGGCCCTGAACATGCTCGCCGTCCTCTCCAGGCGACTTCGCGTCTTTACCTCCCTGATTGAAGATCTCTCCCTGAAGGAAGTGCCGGGGAGGCTGGCCGCCTATCTCCTCTACCTGAGCAACAAAAAGAGGGGATCGAGGGAACTGGAACTCACCATCACCAAGGCACAGCTTGCAAGTCTCCTGGGCACCATCCCCGAGACCCTCTCCCGCATCCTCGGCAAGATGAGCGGCCAGGGACTCATCGAATCGGACGGCAGGAAGATCAGGATCCTGGACCCTGAAGCCCTGGAAAGCCTGGCCCAGTCGGGCCGGGGCCGGTAGCCCCCTTCTGATATCCCAACCGATTGACATCCATCTGAAAACAGCATACGTTTCTTGCGGGAATACACATCATCGGCCTTTTGACGGGAAGTCCATGGCATGAGCATACGAACAAAAACACTGACGATCGTGGCCGCGACGTTTTTCACCCTTGTGGCCTTTCTCATGATCCTTGCCCGGCATACCGTGATGGGAGGCTTCATCAAGCTGGAGGAGGATGAGATACGACTGGGCATCAGCCGAGGGGTGAATGCCATAGCCTCCATTGTTTCCGGCCTGGATGCCAGCTCCGCCGACTGGGCTGCATGGGACGAGTCGTATACGTACATCAGAGGCCGGAACAGGGACTTCATCGCCAGAAACCTGATGGACGCCACCTTCAACAACCTGAACATCAACTTC
Source organism: Deltaproteobacteria bacterium (assembly GCA_016926135.1). The sequence goes on along the minus strand of JAFGPH010000229.1, from coordinate 23,390 downwards.
ATGCTCTACCTGGATGAGTCCCAGAACATGGTATTTGCAAAGTTCTTCGATCTCCAAAAACGCGAAGAAACCTTGCCGCCTCCCGGTTTTCCGGAAAAGCTTTCGTCCATGCACAATGTCCTTCGGCACACCCGGACAGACAGTTACAGGAAAGGGCTTTTGATGACATCTCGGGGACCGGTGTGTCTCGCTTCCCGGCCCATCCTGAGGAGTGACTCCTCAGGTCCCATCGGGGGGACCCTCATCATAGGTCGCTATTTGGGTGAGCCGGAAATCAAGAGGCTGTCGCAGATCACGCAACTGTCGCTCGCCATCCTTTCCGTCAAGGACGAGCGTATTCCCCCTGAGGTCAGGGAGGCCCTGACATCTTCTGATCGAGAAACCCCCGTCCTCGTGAAACCCGAAGGCGGGGAGACCATTTCAGGGTATTCCGTTCTGAAAGACATCCAGGGTGAACCGGCCCTGCTCCTCAAGATCCAGACGCCCCGCAGGATCTTCGTGCAGGGCCGGGGAACCTTGCTCTTCTATGTCCTGTCGCTTGCATTCATCGGCCTGGTCTTCATCCTCCTGATCATGCTCTTTCTGGAAAGGGGCCTCCTTGCTCCCCTGACCCGGCTCAGCAGCGATGTCCGGGAAATTGCCAAGAGAGGAGACCCCTCCAGAACCCTCCCCGTGTCCAGGAATGACGAACTGGGAACCCTGGCCAACGAAATCAACAGGCTGCTGGCTCAGTTGAAGGGAAAAACCGTCGCACTGGAAGAGGCGAACGACAAATTGAGGCAGGACATCCTCATGCGCCAGCGCGCTGAACAAGCCCTGCAGCGCAGCGAAGAACGTTACCGGAACCTGGTGGAGGAGAGTTTCGACGGCATTTTCATCCAGAAGGGGTCCAGGATCATCTTTGCGAACCGGCGTCTCCACGAGATGCTGGGCTACGAGCAGGGGGAACTGGAGGGGATGGAGCACTGGCTGGTCTACCACCCCGAATACCAGCGCATCACCAGGGAAAGGGCACTGGCAAGGATAAAGGGAGAGGATGTCACAGGGCGCTACGAGGTCAGGCTCCAGCGCAGGGACGGATCTTCTTTCTACGGAGAGATCAATGCCAAGGCCGTCACGGTGGAGGGGGAACAGGGAATCCAGGTATGGATCAGGGATCTCACGGAGCAGAAGGCCGCAGAGAGGGATAGGAAACAGTTCGAGGCCCAGATCCAGCGGGGCCAGAAGATGGAGGCGATCGGTGCCCTTGCCGGGGGGGTGGCCCACGATCTCAACAACGTGCTTTCCGGCCTCGTGAGCTACCCGGAGCTTCTTCTGATGGACCTGCCCGACCACAGCCCCCTGCGAAAGCCCATACTGACCATACAGAAGTCCGGGGAAAAGGCGGCCGCCATCGTACAGGACCTGCTGACGCTGGCCAGGCGCGGGGTGTCGGTCATGGAGGTGGTCAACCTGAATGATCTCGTCTCCGAGTATCTGAGGAGTCCGGAGTACGAGAGACTGATATCCTTCCATCCCGACGTGCAGGTAGAGGTGAACCTCGAAGCGGATCTTCTGAACATTGACGGTTCCCCTGTTCATCTGTCGAAGACCGTCATGAATCTCGTCTCCAATGCGACGGAGGCCATGCCCCGCGGTGGAAAGGTCTCCATCTCCACGGAGAACCGGTACGTGGACAGACCCGTAAGGGGGTATGACCAGGTGAAAGAAGGGGACTATGCGGTCCTCACCGTTCGTGACACGGGTGTGGGCATCCCTGAAAAGGACATGGACAGGATATTCGAACCCTTCTACACGAAGAAAGCCATGGGCAGAAGCGGGACGGGCCTGGGTTTGGCCGTGGTCTGGGGGACCGTGAAGGACCACAGGGGTTACGTGGATGTGCACAGCGCCAAAGGGCAGGAAACGGTCTTCAGGCTCTACTTCCCGGTAACGCATCGAGCGATCGAAAGACTCGACTCGCGGGTGTCTCTCCAGGACCTCCGTGGCGGAGGAGAGTCCGTTCTGGTTGTGGATGACGTGGAAGAGCAACGGGAGATCGCGGCATCGATTCTGGCTCAACTGGGCTACTCCGTCGCTCTGGCCTCCAGCGGCGAAGAGGCCGTGGAGCACATGAAAACCCACAGTGCCGACATCCTCATCCTGGACATGATCATGGACCCTGGAATGGACGGACTCGATACGTACAGGGGCATTCTTCAGTTACACCCGAAACAGAAGGCGATCATCGTCAGCGGGTTCTCCGAGACCGAGCGGGTGAAGGAGGCACAAAGACTGGGTGCAGGGGCCTACGTGAAAAAGCCCTTTCGTCTGGAGACGATCGGCAAGGCCGTAAAGCGGGAGTTGGAACGCCGCTGGCCATGACACCACCCCAGACAGATCCCGTTTCTTTCCGACCCAAGGAGGTCCTATGATGAAAGTGCTGATGATCTATCCCGAATTTCCAGACACCTTCTGGAGCTTCAAGCACGCCTTGAAATTCATTCATAAGAAGTCCGCCTATCCCCCCCTGGGTCTGCTCACGGTGGCCGCCATGCTGCCCGTTCAATGGTCCAAGCGGATAATCGACCTGAATGTGAGGCGACTGACTGAGAAAGACTTGGCATGGGCCGATTGCGCGTTCGTGGGCGGCATGGTGGTTCAGAAGGACTCCGCCCGTCAGGTCATCAGGCGGTGCAAGGAGGCCGGTCTCAAGGTCATCGCGGGAGGTCCCCTTTTCACCATGGAATGGGATGAGTTCGAGGAGGTGGACCATTTTGTGCTTAACGAAGCCGAACTGACCCTCCCTCCCTTTCTGAGGGATTTCGAAGAGGGACAGGCCGGGCGGTTTTATCGGACATCCGAATTCTGCGCTGTCCGGGACACGCCGGTACCCTTGTGGGAACTGGCTGACCTGAAACAATACGCGGCGATGAGCATCCAGTTCTCACGGGGGTGTCCTTTCGACTGTGACTTCTGCAATGTGACCGCCCTGTTCGGGCGCCGCCCCCGGATCAAATCGGCCGGGCAGATCCTCGCCGAACTGGATGCCTTATACCGTTTCGGATGGCGGGGGCAGGTGTTCTTTGTGGATGACAACTTTATCGGCAACAAGACGTATCTCAAGACCCAGCTCCTGCCTGCGCTGATCGCATGGCGAAAAGGCAAGAAGGGCATGCCGTTCAACACGGAGGGCTCCCTGAATCTGGCCGACGATCCCCAGTTGATGGAAATGATGGTCGATGCAGGGTTTGATTCGGTCTTCATCGGCATTGAGACACCCGACGAAAGGTGTCTGGAGGAATGCAACAAGGGGCAGAACCGGAACCGCGACATGATCGAATGTGTCAAGCGCATTCAGCGAACGGGACTGCAGGTGCAAGGGGGGTTCATTGTCGGCTTTGACAGCGACACGCCCTCCATATTTCAGCGTCAGATCGATTTTATCCAGAGAAGCGGGATCGTGACCGCCATGGTAGGCCTGCTCCAGGCCCCACCGGGTACAAAACTCTACAAGCGTCTCCGGGGAGAAGGGCGACTGGCGGGGCATATCTCAGGGGACAACGTGGACGGCACTACCAACATCATCCCCAAGATGGATCTGAATGCCCTGCGGGAGGGTTACCGAAGCATCATGCACCAGATCTATTCGCCCAAGCTTTACTACGAACGGGTGAGGACCTTTCTGCAGGAATACAAGAGACCGAAATTCAACGTCCCCATGGACTTCCAGCGCCTCATGGCCGTGATTCGTTCAAGCATCCGTCTGGGTGTCTTCGGACAGGAGCGGTTCCACTACTGGAGGATCCTTCTCTGGACGTTTCTGCAGCGCCCCGGCCTGGTCCCCCTCGCCATCACCTTTACAATCTATGGCTATCATTTCCGGAGAATCTGCAATGCGCATCTCTTCTGAGTTTTCAATTCCTGCTCATGAGATGGCGCACCGTCTTATCCAGCCCGTCCAGGGTCAGCTCGAACATGGGCAAAATTTCGCGGATCATGCCAATCGTCCTGGTGTAGGGCCACTCCTCCGTCATCCTGGGATTTACCCAGGCCGAGTAGCGGAAGGTTTTGGCAATGAACTTGAGCCGATCATAACTGGGTTTTCCCGACCTCTCCTCCAGGTGGATGGAGCCGTCCGTCGCCATGAGCTCGTAGGGCGCCATGCTGGCGTCTCCCACGATGATGAAGCGGGTGTCGGGGTCCAGCCTCACCAGCTCGTCCACAGCAAAAGGCTTGCTCCGCCTGGGCGGATCCTCCCAGAGCTTGTCGTAGATGGTGTTGTGGAAGAAATAGGTCTTGAGATCCTTGAACTGGGACCTGGCATAGTTGAAGAGGGTCTGGACCATCTCGATATACGGGTCCATGGACCACCCGCCGTTATCAATGGCCAGGATAATCTTCAGCCTGTCCTTCAGGCTCCTCTCAAAGACGATCTCGATCTCCCCGGCATTCTTCATCGTCTGATAGATGGTCTCGTCGATGTTCACCCTGTCCTTCGGACCCACGGGGACCATGTTCCTGAGCCTCTTCAAGGCCTCGCCCATCTGGGATTCTGTCAGGGGTCCTTCCTGGGAATAGTCCTTGTAGCGTCGATCCATGGCCACCTTCACGGCGGACTTGTTTCTGGAGACACCCCCGACCCGCATCCCTCCGGGATGATACCCTGAATGCCCGACAGGGGAAGTGCCCCCCGTTCCAATCCACTTGCTCCCTCCATGGTGGGCCTCGGTCTGTTCCTTCAGGCGGTCCAGAAAGTACTGGATGAGTTCTTCGGGGCTCAATTTGGAGAGTTCCTTTTCGTCCGCGCCCAGGGCCCTGGCCAGCTCGTGAGGGTCTTTCAGCCACTCATCGAGAAGGGTTTTTGCAATCTCGGAGAGCTCGACCTCGGTGGGATCCTTGAGTTCCACGCCCTGGAAGTGGTGGGCAAAGACCTGGTCGTAGAGGTCGAAGTAGCGCTCGCTCTTCACCAGGATGGCTCGGGCAGCGGTATAGAAGTCGTCCACAGAGTTCACCAGGCCCTCGGCGAGGGCCTTCTGCAGACGCAGAAAGGAGGTGGGGCTTACCGGGATCCCCACCTTCTTGAGGGTGTAGAAGAAATCGACGAACATGGTGAAGCCTCGTTTTCCGCGACCCCGCTACATCCTGAAGCGGGCAGCGGCGTTCGTTGCGACGAAGTAATCGGGGCTCTTCTTGAAGAGCACACCCAGGTAGGGCACTTCTCCCTTGACGAGATCCTTCAGCTTGAAATCGGGGTCCGATCTCAAGGCCCTGATCCAGTTGATGAGTTCCCGGGTGGCGGGTTTCTTTTCCACGCCCCGGATCTCTCTCAACCGGTAGAAGGTCTTCACCGCGCTGTCCAGCAGGTCCTTGGTGATGTCAGGAAAATGGACGAAGATGATGTTGCGCATCATCTCCGGTTCCGGAAAGGCGATATGGTGAAAATTGCACCTTCCCAGGAACGGGTCGGAAAGGTCCTTCTTCGCGTTGGACGTGATGATGATCACGGGTCTCTGCTTCGCTTTGATGCTCTTGTCGATCTCGATGATGTCAAACTGCATTTGATCGAGCACATCCAGCATGTCGTCCTGAAAATCGGTGTCCGCCTTGTCGATCTCGTCGATGAGCAAAACAACCCTTTCATCGGACACAAAGGCCTGGCCGATTTTTCCCATCTTGATGTACTCCTCGATATTGCTCACATCCCTGCTGGAGTCTCCGAAGCGGCTGTCGTTCAGCCTGGTGAGGGTGTCGTACTGGTAGAGGGCATCAATGAGCTTCATGCTGGATTTCACATTCAGAACAATCAGCCTCATGTTGAGCGCCTCTGCAACGGCGTAGGCCAGCATGGTTTTTCCGGTCCCGGGCTCCCCCTTGAGAAGTAAGGGCATTTCCAGGGCCATGGAGATGTTGACGATCTTGGCAAGTTCCTCATCCAGCACATACTGGGAGGCACCGGTAAACTTTTTCAAAGGATTTTCAGCATGCATTTTACGGCTCCTCAGTGTAGAATCCTTCCCGTTTCTCCCGAAAGGGAGGTATTTCCAAATCTGTTGAAAGGACATGATAATTTGTTCATGTAACAATCCGCTTCCAAAAATATATATTATATACATCCTGTTCGGCTCTGTCAAAACTTTTGGACCTTGTTAAGAGGAAACGCATGCCTCTCGCCTTTCCATCCATCACCCACGGCACCATAGCCTTCGGGTTCTTCAACATCGACACCGACCTTCTCCTTCTCGAGCACTATTTCTTTTTTGCCGATGATTTCAGCAGGCACATCTGCCGTATCGCCGCAGGCGGAGGGGAAGAGAAGCTGGAAACCACGTGGGAGGCGTTCACCATAGAGAACCGAGCGCAAATCGGCGATCTCATGGGGGCCATACATGGCATCCACTTCTCGGGTTTCATCGGAGAGGTGTACCGCCGCTTTCCCTTTCCCCGGAAAGAGGACCAGTTCAAGCAGAAGCCCGAGGGGCGACAGAACAGGCCCCTGGTAGAGGGAATCATCGAAGGATACGGCCGCAAGGGGTCAATCCCTTTCAGGGCCGGGAAGGGGCACGGAACGGTGCAGGTCGGCGAGTACCTCTTCACCCTTCACACCTTCCAGGGTTTACTCGACTATGTCTGGCTGGGTGGATATCCCCGGTGGAGAGATGAAATCCGGCCTGACTATGTCATGGGCATGAAAAAGGCCGTCGAAGAGAGCAAGATCTGGCTCTTTGACGGTTTCGTCTTTTCTTAGCGGCTTAGCTTTCTCCAGGCCGCCTCGGCCTCCCTTTTTCCCCTGTCCTCCCCCGGCTCCTGGGGAAAGGACGCAGGTTTCCGGCCCATGAGTCGGGCGATCCTCTCCTCCAGCGGGGGGTGAGTGGAGAAAAGGTGGGCAATGCTTCCCGCACTCAGGGGATTCACGATGAACATGTGGGCCGTATTGGGGCTCGCCTGCATGGGGATCCTGCGGGAATAGGCCCCCAGTTTTTCCAGGGCCCTGGCAAGACCGTCGGGGTGACCGACGAAGGAGGCCCCTGTGGCATCTGCATGATACTCCCTGGATCTGGAGATGGCCATCTGGATGAGCATCGCGGCGACGGGCGCCAGGATGGACATGACGATCATGCCCACGGCGCCGAATCCACCTCCTCCCCCCTCATCGTCCCTGGAGCCCCCACCGAAAATGGCCGCCCACCTCGCCATGTTCGCAAGGATCATGATGGCCCCAGCCATGGTGGCCGCAATCGAGCCGATCAGGATGTCCCTGTTTTTGACATGGGCCATCTCATGGGAGAGGACGCCCATGATCTCGTCCCTGTTCATGAGTTCCATGAGCCCCTCGGTGACGGCGACCACGGCATGCTCCGGATTCCGGCCTGTTGCAAAGGCATTGGGTGCCTTCTCGGGAATGACGTAGATCCTGGGCATGGGCAGATTCGCCCTTTCCGCGATCTGTCTCACCATGTCGTAGAGCTGGGGGCTGTCCTGAGGGGTGATCTCCTGGGCACGGTACATGCGCAGCACGATCTTGTCCGAAAACCAGTAGCTGAAAAAATTCATACCTATGGCCAACACAAAGGCAAGGATCATCCCCTGCTGACCCCCGAAAAAACGGCCTATCCAGACGATGAGGGCAGTGAGTGCGCCCAGCAGCAAAGTCGTTCTGAACCAGTTACCCATGGGCTAAGTCCTCCTTCTTACAAGGTAAATGATAACAATTGAACGGCCCCTGTCAAGCGGGTATAATGGACTGAAAGCACTCCGGTTTCAGAAACTGACGATGAATATGCTGATCATTCGACCCGCCGCCCTCGGCGACACGCTGATGCTGGCGCCGGCATTAATTCAGTTGCGGCACACGGCTTCGGTAACCTTGGTGGGCGGGGTTCCGGGCATCGACCACGTGAGAGGTCTCGTCGATGTCTGTCTCGACTTCGAGGCGCCCGGATGGCACAGCCTCTTCACGGATGCACCCGATTTGCCAGGTCTCCCGCCGGCGGCCCTGTTGGTTGCGTTTCTCAGGGACCCCGACAGGAGGGTAAAGAGAAGCCTGAAGGCCGTCTTCCCGGAGGCCCAGGTGCACGTGTTCCCTGGTCTGCCCCCGGACGAAGAGGATGGCCACGTGGCCCTCTATCTGGCCCGGTGTCTGGAGGCGGCGGGAGCCAAGGTGGACGCGCAGAGATGTTTTGAGGAGGCCTGCTGGCGTGCTCTTCTGCGAGGCGAATGGAGTCCTCCGGGAGCCGGGAGAATCATACTCCACCCGGGTTCCGGGGGCTGCGAGAAGAACCATCCCCCCGAGTTCTGGTTCGATCTGGTTTGTGCGCTGAACGATAGCCCTCTGTCCGGTGGCAGAGGGGTTCTTTTGCTCCTGGGTCCGGCAGAGGAGAGTGTCCGTCCCTTTTTCGAGACGCGCTTGAAGCACCCGGGCATGGAAATCCTCGTGACACCGGGGAAGGAAGAGCTTGTCTCTGTGTTGGGATCCGCACGCCTTTACCTCGGCCATGACAGCGGAATCACCCATCTCGCCGCCATGATGGGGGCACCCACCCTGGCCCTGTTCAGGGACTCATCCATCCGGCGATGGCGACCCCTCGGCCCCAGGGTGAAGGTCATTCAAAATCGAAAACACTGCGCAGGCCTCGTCTTCGATGTCATGGAGGAGGCGAAAAGCCTTATCGGAGAGGATGTTGGAATCGGCTGGGGCGACCACTGAGAAGGTGAGGAAAACGATCCGAAGGCACGGGATGATCCACCCCGGCGAGGGGGTGATCGTGGCGGTTTCCGGGGGGCCTGACTCGGTGTGTCTCCTTCACATCCTTCACCACCTGTCAGGCGATCTCGGCGCACGGCTGGTGGCAGCCCACTTCGATCACGGACTTCGGCCCGGTGAGGACGAGTTCGAGACGGAACTGGTCCGTACCCTTGCATCCTCCATGGGAGTCCCCTTCGAGACGGAGAAATCCCCCTCCCTCAAAAACCGTCGCACCTCCTCCACCGAAGAGGCCGCCAGAGACGCGAGATATGCCTTCCTGGAGCGAGTGAGGGACAGACATGGCGCCCGGAGAATTGCGTTGGGCCACCATCTTGACGATCAGGCAGAGACCTTCCTCATGCGGCTCCTGAGGGGGAGTGGGCCCACCGGGCTTTCGGGCATCCCCCCTTTGCGGGAAGGGGGGATCGTCCGGCCCCTCATCGAGCTCAGACGTGCCGAGATCGAAGCTTACCTCAAGGAGGTCGATCTTCCCTCTGCGACCGATAGTTCCAACCTACATGACAGGTTCATGAGAAACAGGATCCGAAGGAAACTCATCCCCGTCCTGCTGAAATACCAGCCGAGGCTCATAGAGCGCCTGGGAGAAACGGCCTCCATCCTCAGGGAAGAAAGCGCATACCTGGACGCCCTTTCCGGTCAGTGGATGGACAGAGAGGTGGAAACCACACCGGAGGGTGACATCTCGATTCCCCGTATCCCGTTTCTGGGTCTTCCGTCGGCCCTCAGGGACAGGGTCGTCCGAGGCATCCTCTTAAGGGTCAAGGGGGATATCAAAAGCGTCGGCAGGACCCATGTCCACGCGGTCAGCGATCTCGCAGACGCCGACAGGCCCCAGGCCGCCCTGAACCTGCCGAATCAGTTGAACGTCAGGCGGGTATATGATCGCATCGTTTTCACCCTCCGGAAGCAGGAGAAGATCGGGGCCTTTTGTTACCGACTGGACAACCCGGGCATGGTCCGGATCGCGGAGATCGGGCGTTGCGTCACTGTCACCGAGAGAAAGTCTTCGCCGGACCTCGACGTGACCGAATCGCCTTGGACCGCACTCCTGGATGCAGATTTGCTGCAATTTCCCCTGGTCATCAGGAATTACAGGCCCGGAGACCGCTTCATCCCTCTGGGCATGAAGGGGCACAAGAAGATCAAGGATTTCTTCGTGGACATCAAGTTGCCCCTCCACCTGAGGCAAACCACGCCCATCCTCTGCTCCGGGGAGACACCCGTCTGGGTATGCGGCTACAGGCTCGACGAACGTTTCAAGCTCAGCGCCTCCACAAAAAGGGTGGTTCAAGTCAGAATCCAGCCTTCATGACACCTCGCCCGACCCCAGGACAGGGACTCGGCCTTGACCTTGACACACACGCCCCGATTCCTTATACTCGGGTACCCCAGAAGGGAATTCTTATCACCTGTTGTAGAGCGTGCCCGCAGAGTCCGCAATCGCTTTCACGTCGGCCCTACAACCTTTTCGCAGGGTGCTGAAAAACACCTTGCTTACAGGGTGCTCAAAAACGCTCAGATACAAGCGCCCGAAATCCCTAGGCGTACATGAAAGTGCGTCGTGACCACGAGGGACGAGGGCAACGCAGTAGACGGGCGTTTTTCAGCAGCCCGCCAGGGGGCAAATGCGCGTCCTTCTCGTCAACACCAACCGTAAGGCGGACCTCATGGCGGCCCCGCCTATCGGTCTGTGTTACGTGGCCACGGCAACGCAGCGTGCGGGTCATGAGGTGATCGTCCTGGACCTCTGCTTCGCGGGGGGTCGCGCCACAAAGCACCTGCGCGCGTCGATCAAGTCCTTCGCGCCTGACGTGGTAGGCCTCTCCGTGCGCAATGTCGACAACGCCAACATGCTCCGCCCGGTCTCGTACCTGCCCGGCGTGCGCGAACTGGTTGCAGAGGTGCGTCGCCTCTCCACAGCCCCGGTCGTTGTCGGGGGCTCCGGCGCGAGCCTGATGCCGGAAGCGGTGCTCCGCAGCGTCGGTGCCGACGCGATCGTCGTGTCGGACGGAGAACGCAGCTTCCCGCGGCTACTGGAGGCCGTGGCCGCTGGAGAGGCTTGGACCGGGATCCGGGGCGTCGGGCTCATGCACAATGGAGATTTCCACCTGACGCCGCCGGACTTCCCCCCTTTCCAGCCTGAGGCCCCTGAAGTCGGGCACTGGGTGGACATGGCCCCTTACGAGCGCCTGGGTGGCAGTTACAATGTCCAGGGCAAGCGCGGATGCCCCCATCGCTGCATCTACTGCACCTATAACAGCAGCCTCGAAGGGCACCGGCTGCGGGAGCGAAATCCGACCGAGGTGGTGGACGAGATCGAAGAGGCAGTCCTGAAGTACAAACCGCGCACAGTGGAGTTCGTCGACTCGGTCTTCAACAATCCCCCCGAGCACGCGCACGCAATTCTGGAGGAGATCGTACGCCGGCCCTGGAAGGCCGACTTTACGGCCATGGGCGTCCACCCGCGCCACCTCGACCGCGAGTTGCTGGACCTCATGTGGCGGGCCGGCTTCCGCTCGTTCATGATCACGCCCGAGTCCGCTTCGGACGCGATGCTCACAAGCTACCGCAAGGGCTTTTGCCGCGACGACGTGATTCGCGCGGCGGAGGCACTGGAGCACACTCCCTTCTTGGCCTGGTGGTGCTTCCTGCTGGGCGGACCGGGAGAGACCCACGACACGATCCAGGAGTCGCTCGATTTCTGTCACCAGCACCTGCGGTCGGGGGAGGGCGGTTCGCGGCACGTGGCGCAGATCTTCTTCGGGGTGAGGCTTTATCCGGGCACCGATCTCTGGCGCACTGCCCTGCAGGAGCGGATCATCGCGCCCGACGCCGACCCGACCGAGTCTCTCTGGTATGTCTCGCATGAGCTGAATGTGCAACGCGCCCTGGACCAGATGGAGGCGGCTGCGGCCAAAAACGCGCAGATCCTTCTCGGCTACGACGAAGGCTATCTCTCCTTCTCCGGCCTCGCCGCGGCCGTGTGCAGGCTCCTGGGCCAGCAGCCCCCGTACTGGCGCCATGCCAAACGCCTGAACCGGCTCGCCCTGAAGCTGGGGCTGCGGTTCGCCGTAAGACCCAAGGATCTGGCCCTCCGTATCGAAGACGTCCTGCAGGGGCAGCGACCGATTAGGCGGACCGGGTAGAAGCGCTTTTTGAACGAGTACGCAACAGGGTATCTCCGCAATCCAATGCAAGGCGCCAATGGCAAGCAGGGACCCCACTACATACTGTGGCTCGTTTTGTTTGACACACAAAATAGGCTTCGCTATACTCCAGTTCATCGGAGATTCCGTTGCGGCAGCGGTCCGTCCTCACGGTCGCAACCGGAGAAGATGCGGATGAAATGAGGCATCAGGATGGGTGAACCTCACTTGCTTTACCACGCAGAGGGCCATGTTGGGACGATCACGATCAACCGCCCCGAGGCCAAGAATGCCTTCAGCCCCGAGATGATCACCCTCTGGCGAAAGGCCCTGGAGGATGCAAAGGCGGACGACGAGGTACGGGTGATTGTCCTCACCGGGAAAGGCGACACCTTCTGCTCCGGAGGAGACATCCGGGACATGGCGGAGGGAAGGCTCCGTTCGTGGGACATGAAGAGGTTTCTCTGGGAGGGGGTGCACCGCATCATCCTCGCCATGGAAGACCTGGACAAGCCTCTCATCGCCGCCATTAACGGCGCTGCAATGGGGGCCGGTCTGGATATGGCCATCATGTGCGATCTCAGGGTCTGTTCGGAGAAGGCCAGACTGGCCGAATCCTACATCCTCATGGGCGCGGTTCCAGGGGATGGAGGCGCATATTTCCTGCCGAGGCTGGTGGGAATCGCAAAGGCACTGGAACTGTTGCTCACCGGGGATGTAATTTCACCTGCGGAGGCGCTCCGGGTGGGTCTGGTCAACAGGGTGGTACCCCGTGACAGGCTTATGGAGGAGACGATGGCCCTTGCGAACAAGATCGCGGAAAGACCACCCCTGGCCGTCCGGATGATGAAAAGGGCGGTCTACCAGGCCCTGAAAAGCAGCCTGAGATCCCACCTGGACTATATCTCCTCCCAACTCGCTCTCTTGACGGAAACGTCCGACCACCAGGAAGCGGCGAGGGCCTTTCTGGAGAAAAGGCGACCGACCTTCACCGGGAAATGAAAGAAAAGTTGACCATTCTTTCACGATTCATGATAGAGAGAGGGATGTACTGTAGATGAGCGGGGATTCAGCCCCTGGAACGTGTACAGGGGTCCCTGACCCCATGAGGTCCCAAAGGGGAAAAGACTCCCGAATGCGCGGGAGTAAAGGTGGGACACGAGGAGGACAAATGGAATGAATGGACCCTGCCAAAAGAAGGGGACATATAAGGTAGTTTCCATAACAGGATGGAAAGAGGGAAGAAGGTTGGAAGAGACGATCCGATCGGGCCTCTTCTACCAATCTCTTGTGGCCAATGACAGCAGTGGGCATGAGGACGATGTTTCCGGGCATTTCGAGATCGCCTACAGTATGAGCGCGGATGAGTTCCCTGAGGATGAACGCTATCTCCAGATCGCGGAAGAGGAGATTCCATGGTCCGACATGGACCCTTCCTGGGAGAACGTCATTCCTTTTCACAGGACCGTCATTGAAAGATACGAGTTCTACGACCTGAATACCGATGATGTTCATGTGATCTATCGCATCCCCCGCAAGCCCTGGGGTTTTTGATACCCTTCCGGGTGGGTGCCCTGGTGAAAAGGGCAGGGTAAGGCGCCCAGTGTTGCAGGGGGAATCTTGATGGAGGCGATCCCATGGGTCAGTACAGGGACGCACGCGAATATTTCCACAAGGGGATTCCTCTCCGGGAGATCTTGAGGAACCACGAGAAGTGGATCCGGGAAAGGGAGGGTGAAAAGGCCGACCTGATCGGCGCGGATCTCTCTCAAATTGATCTGTCCGGCACATACCTGCGGGGAGCCGATCTTATCAAGGTTAATCTCAAGGGGTCCAATCTCGAAAAAATCAACCTGAGCGGCTCCAATCTCTTTGGAGCCAACCTCACCGGAGCCAACCTCAGGGGCGCCAATCTGCGGGCGACCAATCTGGAGAAGGCCAACCTGATGGACTCGGAGATGAGGGGTGCCGATCTGGACGAGGCCAACCTGAAGGGGGTCCACATGCCGTGGGCCAGGATGGAGAGGATCAGCGCCGCTAGGGCCTCTCTGGTCGGGGCCTTCATGAGGGGGACCATCCTCAACGAGAGTGATTTCTACAAGGCGGATCTTCGGGGTGCGATTCTCCTGGCTGCGAGACTGGAAAAAACCAAAATGAAACGGGCCAATCTCTCCGGGGCCGACATGAGTGAGTCCCACCTGGAAGAGGCGGAAATGCGTTATGCGGATCTGAGCGGGGTCGACCTGACCAGGGCCAGCCTGCAAAAGGCCTATCTCGAGTCAGCCAATCTCCGCGACGCGAACCTGGCCCACGCCAGCCTCCTGGGGGCCGATTTGACCGGGGCCAACCTCTCCGGAGTGCTTCTCCACAACACGATCTCATCGGAATGGAACGTCACCGGGGTCACATGCACCCACATCCTTCAGGGGGAGGAGCGGGAGGTCGTCAGACTCAGCCCGGGTGAGTTCGAAAGAAAATTCGGCGGAGCCGCGCGGCTGTTTGAAATGATCATGAACGTTCCGCTCAGTAGTTCCGCTTACTACGTAGGGAGGTGCATCTCCAGTTCCATCAATTCCCTGACCGGCCTGCACGTTATCGACTTCCGGGGGGTGGAACGACTCTCCGATACCCACACCAAGTTCATCTTTCGATTCCTGGATGAAGGTTTCTTCGCGAAGCAACGGGACGCCTTTGAGACGGAATTGAGATTTGCCCTCAACGAGTACCTGAACGAAAGTACCGCCGCGAGGCAGCCCAGTTATCTGGGCGGCATCCTGGAGGAATCCACCAGGGCCATGGCGCGCCGGGAAACAGGTTTTGCCGATGAGGAGAACACGAGAATGATCACCGAAAGGCTGGCCCCGAAGAAGCTCCTGGAACACTACTCCAGGCTGGAGAAGATGGGAGTGGACATTTACGGCATCGTCCATTCCGTGTTCAAGTGAGACTATTTCAGGAGATCCTTAAGGGCGGCGTTGAGTTCGGGGAAGCGAAACCCGAACCCCGAATCCCTGAGTCTACCAGGCAGGACCCTCTGTCCCTTGAGCAGGGTTTCAGCGAATTTCCCCATCAGGATCCTGAGCACGAATCCGGGCACAGCGGGCATGAAGGTGGGTTTTCCGAGGACATCTCCCAGGGTCGTGGTCATCTCTTCGTTGCGGACAGGATGAGGAGCCGTGCAATTCAGCGGGCCGGCGATGTTCTCTCGCCCCAAAAGAAAGAGGAAGATCTCCACAAGGTCTTTTTCGTGAATCCACGAGAACCACTGTCTCCCGCTGCCCATGGGACTTCCCAGGTACCATCGGAACGGAGGGATCATCTGTTTCAGTGCACCCCCGTCCCTGCCGAGCACCACACCGAAGCGAAGAAGGGCCACTGAAACACCGAATGCCTCGGCGTCCCGGGCCGCGGCCTCCCAGTCCCGAGTGAGGGAGGCCAGAAATCCTTCTCCGGGAGGGCCTTGTTCATCCAGCTCCGCATCCCCGCAGAATCCGTAGAAGCCCACGGCAGAGGCGCTCAGGAGACGACGCACCCTTCCCCGGTCCCCGGACAGGGCTTCGACAATGCGCCCCGTCGTCAGGAGCCGGCTTTCGCGGATCGCCTTCCTTCTCTCTTTCGTCCACCTTCCGAAAATGGAGGCACCGGCCAAATTGATCACCACATCGTGATCGGCAACCGCACTTTGCCATTCTCCCTGGCCAAGCGGGTCTCCCGCCAGGAACGACAGCCCCCGGCCGGTTCCGGAGGGAGCACCTGGGGTACGGGTCAGCACCGTCACGTCATGGCCTTCCCGGACAAGGGCCTTTGTGAGCGTCCTTCCAATGAAACCTGTACCGCCGGTGATGAAGATTCTCATGACGTGTCTTCTCCTCCTTGAACCCAGGATGGTGCCCATGGGAGATGCACTTGGGGCAAGTCTTTCCTTATGCCCAACCTCGTGAGCACGAAGTCATAGCGCACCGGGTCTTCGGGTGCAACCTCCCTGAATGCCCGGGTGATCTCCAGGGCGGTCCTCCCGTCGGCCTGTCTTCGGCTTGTCAGTCCGAGGCTGAGGGCGATCCTGTGCATGTGGGTATCCAGGGGCACGATGAGCCGGGACGGCGGCACCCCCGTCCATCCACCCGGGTCCACGTCATCGCGTCTGACCATCCAGCGGAGAAAAAGATTCCAGCGCTTGCAGGCGCTTCCATCGTCCGGGGACGGCAGAAAGCCCCTCCGGCACCCTGAAGCGGGTAGCCGAAGTGCCCTCACAAAGGTCGAGAGGGCAGGCAGGACCGTTTCATCGCTTTGGCTGAGGCCTGCCTGGAAGCATTCATGGAGGGATCCGTATCGATCAACGGCCTCCCTGGCCGACCACAGCAGGAAGGCGATGTCCGTCCCGGAGGTGAACCGGTGTCTGAAATCACGGAAGGTCGAGAGCAGCTTCCCCTGGGTGGCGTTCATCAGGAAGAGCAAGGGGGATGACCCCATTCTATCGAGGATGGAGGCAATGCTTCTCATAATCTGGGCCACACGGCCATATGCCAGGGAGGCGGCCACAAGCCCGACGACCTCCCGATCACGCTGCCGGCCATAGCCGTAAAGGAACGCCAGCGGATCAGGGTGGACGAACTCGCGACGATTGTACGTTGCGTAGAGTTCGTCCAGATCGTCCTTATAAAGTAACAAGGAAATCCCTTCCTTCGTTGGAGGGATCCGTGGAACTTCGCTCTCCCACGGTCATAGAGGGTATTGGAGGAATGGACTGCAGGCTCTCGGTTCCCTCCAAAACACTTCGATCTTCTTCTTCAAACATCACTCCAATGCTCCAGTACTCCCATTCCTGTTTTCTTTCCTGGGCTTTGCACCATACATGGCCCTGTCCGCGCGCTCCAGGAGGCTCTCGGGGGTGTCGCCGCTCACGGCAAAGGAGATCCCTGCGCTTACCTTCACCAGGATGTCACCCTTCTTGTATGAAGTGAAGCGGATCTTGCCAAGGTGTTTCTGGAAGTTCGAAATCCTCTCCCGGCCCATCTCCTCGGTCATGTCTTCGATCACCGCTGCAAACTCATCCCCGCCAAAACGGGCGATGAAATCCCCTTTCCGGAAGGCGTCCCGCAGGCTCTGGGCGACCTTCTGCAGGACCTTGTCCCCGGCCACGTGTCCGAATGTGTCGTTGATGGTCTTGAAGTCGTCCACATCGAAGAGCATGAGGGAGAAGGGAGTTCCAACCCTGGCAAAGGTCTCAAGGGCCTGCACCAGTCTCAGGTCAAAGGCCTTGCGGTTGTAAAGGCCCGTGAGACCGTCCTTTACCGCGGCGGTCCGGAATTCCTTGGCCTTTTTGGCCAGGTTCACGGCCTCCCTCTCAGCCTCCACGATCCGCCTCTGAAGCTTGTGGATGTTTTCCTGGGCGGCGTGGAGTCTCTGTTTTTCTTCTTCCTTCTTGAGGGCGATGATGCGTTTGATGTTGTCGATCTTCTCGATCACCGCGCTCTTAATCTCTGTCACGGTGTTGTAGACATTGAAGGAGTTGACAATGGAGCCCACCTCTTCGCTGACCTGCATCTCGAAGTAGTCCACCTGCTTCAGGTTCTCCTCACTGCCGAAGTCCTTGCTGAGCGTCTTTTCAAGTTCCTTGATGTGGTTCAGGAGGGAGACAAAGCTGGAGTTGACATACCTGAAATCCTCCTGGATTCGGACCCCCAGGGATTTGAGAAAGGCCAGGTAGGCGGTCGCTGCAGGCCCCAGGTCCGCGTCCTCGTCTTTCACCCCGATTCTTATGCTGGAGGCATCGGCCGCCAGTTCCGGGGTGAGGGGATAAAAATCCTCCAGGACAGGAAGCATGATCCGGGCGATGATCCTGCGGGATTCAAGGATGCGCGCCTTGAGGGTCTCCACCTGCTCAAGGGGCCCCTGGCCTGCAGGAGATTTCTGATCCCTGGCAATGATCTTATCCTTGAGCTTCTTGAGCTCACTCTCGACAAGGTCAAGGGGCAGGGGGGAGTCCGGGGTGATGAGTTTCTGCAGGGATTCACATTCTTCCATCATCTCCGGGTACGTGGCCACCACCGCACCGAACGTGCGAACGACCTTGATGAGGGAGTCCTTTTCGTCCCGGTTGGCGCGCTCCACCTCCAGAAACTCTTTCTTGAGTTGTTTCAGTTCCGCGTTTGCGTCCTTGGTGTCCTTTTTCATAAACACGCTCACAATTGCTGGCTCTCTGAAGGGCCTTGGGGGGGTGGTCGCTCAGGACCGCAACTCATCTTTATCCACTGCCCTTTACCGCCCCTGATGTTGAAGTTCTTTCCGTTGCAGGGACAGGGATGGACCCCAACTCCGGTCACACCGCCGGGGGCTGCTTGTGTAAAACGCAGAACCCGGGTCCCGTCTCAGACGCATCTCAGAAATAGTTGCGGCCTGGACGACCACCCCCCCAAGGCCCTTTCAACCATGGAGACCACCAATCACAGGGGCCGCAGGGGGTGGTCTCTCAGCGCCGCAACTCATCTTTATCCGCCACCCCATTCTTCAAATAGAACCTCCACTTGCAGAACATGTCTTTGGGGTGGGGGTCGGGAGGGGCGAAAAGACACTCCACCTGAATGCGCTCGTCCACCTCCCGGGCGAAGCTCGCGAACTCACCCCAGTGCATGTCCTTGCAGACAAACTCACCCAGGCCCCTTCTCAATCGCGCCTCCTGGGTTGGGCAGGAGGGGACGGAGATGAGCACCTCGTCACCGGCCTCCTCGATCTCATAGCCCACCAGAATGCACCATGGAAACAGGCGCAGGGCCTTGACAAACCCCTTCAGCCCCTTCTCGTCGATCCCGAACCTTTTGAGCAGGTCCTTGGCGGCCATGGCCGGGACGCGGCCCCAGACCCGCTCGTTGAGCCTTTCCGCTGTAGGCTGGTCGAAGCGTTCGGCCGCGTAGAGGAACCAGAAGGCATCCACCACCCGATAGTGCCAGAGGAGAAACTCGATGTACTTCCGAAGCTCCGGCGCCTCCATCTTGTCGAAAACCGTCAGGTCCATCGCTATCCTCTTTCGTCCAGTGAAACGTAGTGCCTCTGAGGCTGACCGGTGTAGATCTGCCTGGGCCTGTGGAGCCTGCCCTCGGGATCATCCATGCTCTCCTTCCACTGACTGATCCATCCCGGCAGGCGCCCTATGGCGAACATGACCGTAAACATGTTCAGGGGAATCCCCATGGCCCTCAGCACGATGCCGCTGTAGAAGTCCACATTGGGGTAAAGGTTGTGGTCGATGAAGTACGGATCTTTCAGGGCCACCTCTTCGAGCCTCTTTGCAATGTCGAGCAGCGGGTCGTGCACCTTCAGCCTTGCCAGGATCCTGTCGCATATCCCTTTCATGATCTTTGCCCGGGGATCGTAGGTCTTGTAAACCCGGTGCCCGAAGCCGGAGAGTCTGAAGGGATCGCGATTGTCCTTTGCGCGGGCAATGAATGGGGCCACATCCCCGCCATTCGTTTCCATGGCCGAGAGCATCTCCACGACGGCCTGGTTGGCCCCACCGTGGAGCGGGCCCCACAGGGCATTGATGGCCGCAGAGATGGCCGCGTAAAGGGTCACCCTGGAGCTGCCCACCAATCGGACCGCGGCCGTGGAACTGTTCTGCTCGTGATCGGCATGGAGGATCCAAAACACGTTGAGGGCGTGAACAAGATCAGGATCAATACGATAAGGCATGACGGGAGAGTCAAACATCATGTTCAAGAAGTTGGCCGCGTAAAGAAGGTCCGACCTGGGGTAGACGACCCTGTGTCCCCTGGAGATCTTGTAGGACATGGCCGCCATGGTCCGGACCTTGGAAAGAAGCCTTGTGGTGGTGATATTGATTTCCTCGTCCTGGTCGGGGAGTTCCGGATAGAAGAAGCGTAAGGCGTTGACCATGGACGAAAGGATGCCCATGGGATGGGCCCTCCGGGGGAAGTTCTGGTAGAACTCCCGCATGTCCTCGTGAACCAGGGAGTGGTCGTTCAACATCACGGAGAACCGGGTGAGCGCCTTTCTGGTGGGGAGTTCGCCGTTGATCAGCAGAAAGGCCGTCTCCACGAAGGTGGAACGCTCAGCCAGTTCCTCCACCGGATAACCCCTGTAGCGGAGGATGCCTTTTTCACCGTTCATGAAGGTGATGCTGCTTTTACACGCACCTGTATTCGCGTAACCCGGATCGTAGGTGATCAGACCGGTCTGCTGGCGGAGCCTGGTGATGTCGATCCCCCTTTCTCCCTCGCTCCCTTCGATAACGGGCAGTTCGTACGTCTTTCCATCAATGAGGAGCCTTGCCGTTTGTCCCATATTTTCACCCCCTTAGATTGCAAACCGTTTTTACCACAAATCCGGGTTGATCGCCAGGGATAATGTGGAATTTGTTCGTGAGGTGATGAAAACGAAGTATTGGGGGAAACGGACTATGCGTTCTACAAATTCGGCACTGCTCTTCGCCGGGCTCGGTTAACAGGGGCGACGTCTCGGCCATCCGGGGTAGGGGTCGAGAATTCGCTTGATCGATTCTTCGAATGAAAACGCACTCTGTGGATGCCAGCCTTTTCATCAGCTTAAGAGCGGGGCACGCCGATCCCAAAACTGAAGAACCGGGTAGTTGAGCACAGAGTCGCAGGTTCCCCTTTCCGATAACGGGGTGAGATGAGTCCGCCCTTGACCCACAAGCCGAAATCTCGTATAGCCTGTGCCCGAAAGAGGGAGTTCGTATCACCTCACCACCTCACCATCACCCAACGCAAAAAAAGGAGAGGCGCAGGGCCTCTCCTTTGGGTGTGCGGGAAGGGGTCTTACTTCTTCTGCCTGAGTTCCACAAGAATCGGCTTGAGCGCCTTTTCCGTGTTCTTGAACATCTTGGCGACCTGATCCTTGTTCATCACCCTGACGGGGCTGCCGCTATCCTTCATCTTGCCCAGGATCTTCTTGTCATTGAACATCTTCGGGAATACGTCGGCGCACTTCTTGATGATGTCCTGAGGGACCCCCTTCACATAGGCCACGCCCCTGAAGTTGACGCTGGAGTCATCGATATCCAGCCCCTGCTCCTTGAAGGTCTTCACATCCGGCAGGAAGTCGTGACGCTGCAAGTCTGCGACGCCGATGATCTTGATGCGATCCGTGTTCCTGAACGCATCGGAGAGATTGTTGAAGCCTGCCTTGACCTTGCCTGCCACCACCGACTGCATGGCGGGAACACCGCCCTTTTCGGGGATGTAGGTCAACTTGATCCCTGCCGCCTTGCTCAATTGCAGGCTGGCGATGTGGTGCCCGACGAACATGCCCGCGCCATTGATCGTGATCTTACCGGGATTCTGTTTTGCGTAATCCACCAGGTCTTTCACACTGTTGAAGGGGCTGTCCTTAGGGACGATCAGGACCGCAGGGTCGGCGCCCCAGTTGGCAACGGCTTCGAATGTATCCGTGTCGTACTTGGTGTCGTACACGATGGACTGGGCAATGAAGTGGGGAACGTTGTAGGAGAGCATGGTATAGCCGTCCTTGGTTCCCTTCTCGACGCACCAGTTCCATCCCACCTGTCCGCCCGCGCCCGGCTTGTTGATGATCACGATGGGCTGGCCCAGGTACTTCTCATCCGAGGCCAGCATGGTCACAATGCGGGCCTGGAAGTCGGTCGCACCGCCCGGCGGGTAGGCCACGATCACGCTGATCGGGGAGGCGGGCCACTCGGCATGAACGGGCGCTGTGGAAGCGAACATCACGAGTGAGACCAGGACCAACGCACTCACCAAAAAGGACATTGCTTTTCTTTTCATCTTTCCCTCCTTGCATATGGTTTAAGGGTTAGCCAAATCCACACTGGACATGCTTCCCGCCCTTCCGGACCGGCGTGATCAGAAGAGCAGGCCCTTGGGGGTCTGGACCAGAAGGAGCTTGTTAAAGAGAACGAACAGAACCGCCATGAACACGATGGACACACCGACCCTGATCGCCCCCTTGCGGAGTGTCAGGTCGCTCCTTCCCAGGATGAACGTCACGGCCACGAATAGGAGAAAGGAGGAGAAATAGAAGCCCAGGCCCTCCATGACCATGAAGTAGACCACGATGAGGGCAAAACAGAGAAAGGCGCGGCCGAAGGGATAGGGCTTCCCTTTTCCCGACCCGGATTTCTTCTTGAGAAGCAAGGTCTGGAGAATGAACAAGACCGTGAGAATGGCCATGATCGTGAGGATCACCCGGGGGAAGATCACGGACCGGGGCTCCTCCATCCATTGAAGGGAAACGTAAACGATGACGGTTCCCACCAACACCACAAGGGATACAACCAGATCTTTGATCAAGCTGCGCTCTCCTTTGCTTTGGCCTTCCTGTAAACCTTGATCTCGCCGTAGATGCTGTAACCAATGGAGGCGGCACAGAGAAGGATGATGATGATATTGATCGTACCGGTAAAGAAATAGTTGAACATTCCCACATCCGTTTCAGCGATCAACATGCCCTTCAGGTAGTTATCCTCCGCAATGGGACCCAGGATGATCCCCAGCACGACGGGCGCGGGGGAGAAACCGAACTTGCGTCCGATGTACATGAGGGTCCCCAGGGCGAACATGACGATGACGTCGTCAAAGCTGTTCTGCACACTGTAGGTCCCGTACACAGCCAGGATGGTCACGGCGGCGATCATGTGGAGGCTCGGCACATTCATGACCAGATAGGAATACCGCGACAGGGCAATGCCGAAGATGCACATGGCGATCTGCCCCAGGACCAGGCTCGCGATAAAGGTCCAGGTCACCTCCGCATTGTTCAGGAACAGATCGGGTCCCGGGAAGAGCCCGTGGATGAGCAGCCCGCCGAGCAGCACTGCCGCTGTGGGGCTCCCCGGCACGCTCAGGGTCAGGAGGGGGATCAGGGATGGTCCCACCATGGCGTTGTTGGCGCTCTCTGCCGCGGCCACACCGTTGGGATTTCCGGTGCCGAAGGTCTCCGGGTCCCTGGAAAACCTCCTGGTCTGGTCATAGGCGATGAGCCCCGATACCTGCCCCCCTGCGCCGGGAATGACCCCGATGATGGTGCCCACAATCGAGCCGATGGTAAGGGCCTTGACCATCTTCATGTTCTGCACAAAGGTCTTCCAGAGCACCCCTTTGGCAGGCTTGTAATCCGGGGTCTCGATGTGGGTTCCGAGGCCTTCAACCAGGGCGAAAACCTGGGGGATGGCAAAGAGACCAATCAGGGCGGGTACGATAGCCACGCCGCCCGTGAGCACGTCATGGAAGACGAACCGGGGCACCCCCAGGAGGGGGCTGTAGCCGATCGTGCTGATAAGGAGCCCGAACATGCCTGAGATGAGCCCTTTCAGGATGGAACCCGAGGCGAGTCCGGCCATGACCGTGATCCCGAAGATGGCGATCCAGAACATCTCGGGCGGCCCGAACTCCAGGGCGATCTCGGCCAGGGGCGGCGTGAAAAAGATCATGATCACCATGCCGAAAAGCCCGCCGATGAGGGAACTGAAGAAGCAGATGTAGAGGGCG
>JAFGPH010000228.1 GCA_016926135.1 Deltaproteobacteria bacterium | reverse complement strand
CCCCGATCTCATCCTGCTGGATGTGATCATGCCGGGCATGGACGGCTTTGAGACGTGCCGGCGATTGAAGGCGGAGGAGAGCACCAGAGACATCCCGGTGATCTTCATGACGGCCCTGGGGGCTATGGAGAGCAAGGTCAAAGGCTTTGAATTGGGGGCCGTGGACTACGTGACAAAACCCATCGAGGTGGAAGAAGTCCTTGCGCGTGTCCGAACCCATCTGACCCTGCGCAACATGCGGTTGGAACTCGAAGTGAAAAACCGGCGATTGCAGGAGGAAATCCGGGAGCGTCGGCAGGCCGAGAAAGAAATACAGAAGCTCAACGCCGAACTGGAGCAACGGGTGAAAGAGCGCACTGCCGAGCTGACGGAGGTCAATGAACAACTGAAAGGAGAGATACAAGACCGGGAGAAGGCCGAAGAAGAGCTTTCTCAGTCAAGGGCGGAACTGATCAGCGTGCTCATGTCCATGGATGATCTGGTCTTTGTTTTTGACAGGGAGAGCAGATTCGTCAGTTGCTATGCGCCGGAAACTCAACTTGTTTTGCCTGCGGAAGACTTCATAGGGAAGAAACACTCCGAAGTAATGCCCCCTGAAATCGACGATCTGTTTCGTGGGGCGTTCGAAAAGACCAAGGAAGGCCAAGTGAGCGAATTCGATTATCAGATCGAAGCAAACGGCCGACTCAAATGGTACTCCGCCAAGCTATCGCCCATGATCATGGGCGATTCATTTGAAGGCGCCGTGGCTGTGGTGAGGGACGTCACGGAGCACAAAAGGGCAGTGGCAGCGCTCCAAGAGAGCGAGGAACGGTATCGTACGGCTATTGAATCCGGTAACGACGGTGTAGCCATCGTCGAGGGAGATCGTCACATCTATGTCAACCGGAAATTCGCGGAGATCTTCGGCTACGACCGGCCTGAGGAGATCGTCGGCAAACCTTTATCCAGCGTGCTTCATCCGGACGACCTCGAAAGGGTGACCAGGATCACCCGCCACAGGCAAGAGGGAAGGCCGACACCTTCCCGGTATCAGTTCAAGGGCCTGCGGAAGGATGGCAAGGAAGTCCATGTGGAAGTCTCCGCAGCCCAGACGATCTACCAGGGCAAGGCAGTGTCCCTTTCTTTCCACAGGGACGTTACTCGGAGCAAGCAACTTGAAGCGCAGTTGCAGCAAGCCCAGAAGATGGAGGCCATAGGCACATTGGCCGGTGGGATCGCCCATGACTTCAATAACATCCTTGCCGTTATCGTCGGATGCGCTGAATTGTGCCTTTACAAATCATCAGGGGATTCCTGGGATTCCAACCATCTGAAACAGATTCTCAATGCCGCGAATCGGGCGACGGACCTCGTCCAGCAGATCCTGACCTTTAGCCGTAGACGAACCGTGGAGAAAAAGCCCCTTCAGTTGAGCACGGTAGTCAAGGAGGCACTGAAGATGCTGCGAGCCTCTTTGCCCTCGACCATTCAGATAGAGCAACACATCGGGCCTGAGTCGGGAATGGCAATGGCCGATCTTACACAGATCCATCAGGTCCTGATGAATCTGTGCACCAATGCGTCCCATGCCATGAGTGAATATGGAGGCATTCTGGGGGTGAGCCTGTCAAACGTGGATATTGATTCCGCCCAACCGGAAAGCCGCCCCGACATCAGCCCGGGACCCTATCTGCGGCTCACCGTGAGCGACACAGGCCACGGGATGAGCCGCGATGTCCTGGGCCGTATTTTCGATCCCTATTTTACGACCAAGGAACCGGGAGAGGGAACGGGATTGGGACTGGCGGTTGTTCACGGTATTGTCGAGAGCTGCAATGGAGTTATCCGGGTGGATAGTGAACCGGGCAGGGGGACCACCTTCGAGATACTTCTGCCCAGGATAGATCATCCCTCAGCCCTGGAGGACGCTGGGCGTTGCATCGAGGAATTGCCCTCGGGGCATGAGAGGATTCTTTTCGTGGATGACGAGCAGGCTATTGCAGACATGACCAAAGACATGCTGGAGTACCTGGGATACGAGGTTTTCGTTACTACGAGCAGTATCGACGCGTTACGTCTCTTTCGGGATCGGCCGGACCACTTCGACCTGGTCATCACCGACCTGACCATGCCGCACATAACGGGCGACGCTCTGGCCAGGGAGATCATAAAGCTGAGGTCAGACATCCCGATCATCCTTTGCACAGGCTTTAGCGAACGGGTCACGGAAACCAAGGCCAAGGCCTTGGGTGTCCGGGAGTTCATTTCCAAGCCCCTGGTGATTTTTGACCTGGCAAAGATGATTCGGGAAGCGCTGGAAAACCGGGAATCGAAGGAAGATTGAAGGACGGAAATGAACATCTGGATCGCGAGAATGCGCGGAAAGGGCATGGACCGTAAGGACCGGATGAAACGATCTGCCCGGCGACGCGTCAAATCGGCTATGGTTTCGCCAGGCAAAGGATTCCCATTCAATGAGCAATCGAAATGGCCTCCATTCTGATCATTGATGACGACAAGGGGTTCTGTTACACCCTAACGCAGGTCTTCAAACCCTTGGCTCACGCAGTGACATGCGTCCACACGCTCGGGGACGGGCTGAGAGAGACCATGTCCGGAGCTTTCGACATCGTCTTTCTCGACGTCATGTTGCCCGACGGTAACGGGATCGATATGCTGCCGAAGATCCACGCGGCACCCTCCAGGCCCGAGGTCATCATTGTGACATCCCGGGGGGACCCGGACGGCGCGGAACTGGCCGTCAGAAACGGCGCATGGGACTACATCCAGAAACCGTGTTCCATAAAGGAGATGATGCTGCCGCTCCTTCGCGCGACCCAGTACCGCGAGCAGAAGATGGCCAAGACGTCTCCGGCTGCCCTGAAGCGGGAGGATATCATTGGAAACAGCCTTCAAATGAAGGCCTGCGTGGACCTGCTCGCCCAGGCGGCCGGCAGCGAGGCCGCCGTCCTCATCGCCGGGGAGACGGGTACCGGGAAGGAATCATTCGCCCTGGCCATCCACAACAACAGCCGGCGAGCGGATCGCGCTTTTGTGGTGGTGGATTGCGCGGCCCTCCCGGAGTCTCTCGTGGAGAGCATCCTCTTTGGTCATGAAAAGGGGGCCTTTACAGGCGCCGACAGGAACCGGGAAGGCCTGATAAAGCAGGCCGACGGGGGAACCCTGTTCCTCGATGAGGTGGGAGAACTTCCCCTTTCCGTCCAAAAGACCTTCCTACGAGCGCTTCAGGAGCGCCGTTTCCGGCCCCTCGGAGGCAAGCGGGAGGTAGAGAGCGATTTCCGCCTTATTACGGCAACGAACCGGGATCTCGATGAGATGGAAAAAGGGGGGCGTTTCCGCAACGATCTCCTCTTCCGGCTTCGTTCCTTCATGATAGAGCTTCCCCCCCTCAGGGAGCGCGCGGGCGACATCCGGGAACTGGCCATGTTCCAAACGGGAAGGCTGTGCGAGCGTTATCGGGCAGGCATAAAAGGCTTTTCCCCCGAGTTCCTGGAAGCGCTTATGGCCTACGAGTGGCCCGGAAATGTTCGAGAATTGTTCCAGGCCCTGGAGAGGGCGCTTGCCGCAGCCCAGCACGATCCGGTGCTCTATCCCAAGCACCTGCCGACCCGTATCAGGGTCAAGCTGGCTCGAGAGTCCCTCAGTGTGGATTTCCCGGCAAAGGGATCGGTCGATGGGAACGCCGCGAATTCGGGGGGGCTTCCCTCCCTGAAAACCTTTCGGGAAACGCTGGTGGCCAGGGGCGAAAGGGAGTACCTGGCAGAACTGATGTCCCGGACACAGGGAGATATCCGGGAGGCCTGCCGGGTGTCCGGACTGGGCCAGGCCCGTCTGTATGGCCTCCTGAAGAAGCATGGCATATCCAGAAGGGGCAATTGAGGACCCGGATCAACCGCAAAAGGGAAGCAAACCTTGTTTGGGCATTCTCCTTCCAGACAGGTTCCGCTTGAAAACCGGGGCGCCGTTTCCAATCCAATTGGAAAATATCCACTGAGACTATAAGAATCCCCTTCCCGACGTAAGTCCTTTCCCCCTTTCTTTTCTTACTGTTCCTCTTAACCATCTGAAATCACCTGCACTGTTTACACCAGGCCCATGCTGGCACGATTCTTGATGAATCCTGATGGCATGAACCGAGGAAGCCAGGCCACCCTTCCCTATCGCAGAAGGAGGAACCAGGGAAAATGGGCCTGGATAGGTTTCACTTTAGCCATTGAAGGAGGTGCACCATGTTGCACAGGTTCAAACTATCGACGAGGATATTGTCGCTGGGGGTCATGATCATCCTCAGTTTTCTAATGGTCTTCTCGTGGCTCTACCCGAGACTGAAGGGGAGCATGTACGATGCCAAGTACCTGAAAACGCGGCATCTGGTGGAGGCGGCCTGGGGTGTGCTGGAGCACTGCTCCGGACAGGCCAAGGCCGGCGCCCTGTCCGAGGAGGAGGCAAAGAACCGGGCCAAAGAGATCATCAGGGGCCTGCGGTATGAAAAAGAGGACTATTTCTGGATCAACGACATGACCCCGAGGATGATCATGCATCCCATCAAGCCTGAGATGGACGGACAGGATGTGACGGAGAACAAGGACCCCAACGGAAAAAGACTCTTTGTGGCCTTTGTGGAGACCTGCAGGAGAGACGGGGCCGGTTTTGTGGACTACTGCTGGCCCAAGCCCGGAGAGCCCAAGCCGGTGCCGAAGATATCCTATGTGAAGCAGTTCCCGGAGTGGGGGTGGATCATCGGTTCCGGGATCTACGTGGATGACGTGGAGAAGGAAATATCCGGGTTGTTCCTCATCATCTTCGGCGCGGCCGGCGCCATTGCCGGCGTCGCCCTTTTTCTGGCCTTCCTGATGGCGCGCTCCATTGCCCGCCCCATTCATCGCATCGCGCAAGGCCTCAACGAGGGCGCCGAGCAGGTGACCTCGGCCTCCGGTCAGGTCTCCTCTGCAAGCCAGTCCCTGGCTGAAGGGGCCTCGGAGCAGGCGGCCGCCATCGAAGAGACCTCTTCATCTCTCGAAGAGATATCCTCCATGACCAGGCAGAATGCGGATCATGCCCATGAGGCGGACAAACTGATGAAAGAGGCCAACCACGTTGTGGGCAAGGCCAACGAATCCATGGGGGAATTGACGAAATCCATGGAGGAGATCTCCGGGGCGAGCGAGGAGACCCAGAAGATCATCAAGACCATCGACGAGATCGCCTTCCAGACCAATTTGCTGGCCCTCAACGCAGCGGTGGAGGCGGCCAGGGCCGGGGAAGCCGGCGCGGGTTTTGCCGTGGTGGCCGACGAGGTGCGGAACCTGGCCATGAGGGCGGCCGATGCGGCCAAAAACACGGCCAGCCTCATTGAAGGAACCGTCAAGAAGGTGAAGGACGGCTCGGAACTGGTCGCCCGGACCAACGAGGCCTTCGGCGAAGTGGCCGGGAGCGCGGCCAAGGTGGGCGAACTGGTGGCGGAGATCGCGGCGGCCTCCAGGGAGCAGGCCCAGGGGATCGACCAGGTGAACACGGCCGTGGCCGAGATGGACAAGGTGGTTCAGCAGAACGCGGCCAGCGCAGAAGAGTCCGCCAGCGCCTCCGAGGAGATGAACGCCCAGGCCGGGCAGATGAAGGGCATGGTGGGAGACCTCGTGAGTCTCGTCGGAGGCGGCACAAAGAAGGCCGGCGCTCCCGAAGAGGGGATTTCTGATTAAGGAGGAATCCGGGTGCAAACCATTCTCATTGCAGATCGAGACAGGGAAGAGAGCCGCGCCATTGGCGAGGCCATCCGCAAGGAGTACAAGTCCATATCCATCGCATCGCCGGAGGAGATTGACGGCGTGCTGGAGAAATGTGCGGCGATCTTGCTGGATCACGGCTTCACGGAGCATTCGGGGTTTGATTTCCTCATGAACGTCATGACCAGGGCCTATCTGCCGGTCGTGATGATCACCCCTCCGGACGAACCCAAGTGCGCTGTCGAGGCCATAAGGCTGGGCGCCCAGAACTACATCGTGAAGACAGGCAACTACCGGGAATTGCTGGCGCCCTCGGTCAAAGAAGCGATATACAACTTCAATGAGAGACAGGAGATGAAGCGGATAATCACCGCCTTGAAAGAGAGGGTGGCTGAACTTGAATCGGAACTCAGAAGGCTCGGATGCAAAGCCCCGGCGGGGAGGGCTGAAAAAGGGGAAACGAGCCTTCTCAAGGAAATCGTCACCCGTTTCAAGAGAGGCGAGGTCAACCTGCCATCCTATCCCGAGATCAACAACCGGTTCCGGGAGCTTCTTGAGCAGGGCGCCGGTATTTCGCAGATCGCCGGGTTGCTCAGGAAGGACATGGGAATCTCGACAAAATTGATCGGCATTTCCAACTCGCCCTTTTACCGGGGCTTAACGGAAAACAAGACCCTTGAGCAGGCGATAGGTCGGCTGGGCCTTGTGGAGACGAAGAAGTACGTATCCGTCATATCAAACAGGTCCCTCTATGCGACCGGCAACGCCAAATACAGCCGTCTTCTCAATGACCTGTGGGCCCATTCCCTGTGCTGTGCCTATGCGGCGGAAGCTTTTGCAGGGGAGCTCAAAATCCCAAGACAGGACGAGCTCTTCACCCTGGGCCTGCTCCACGATATCGGGAAGCTGGTCCTGCTCCAGGTTGCCGCGGAAATGGAAACGGCCGGGGGCATCGGAAACGGCGCATGGGGAGAGGAGCTGTCCGTGACCATAAAGGCCCACCATGGCAGCTTCGGTCAGGCCCTTCTGAAGAAGTGGAGATTCCCCGAGTCCTACGGTCACGTTGCCCTGTACCATGACAACATCGAGAAGGCGGATTCCGTTTCCAAGGATCTGCAGATCGTGCATCTGGGCAATCTGACGGCCTTGCATCTGGGCTACGGACAAAAGCAGCCTCTTCCAATCGATCTGGAAAGAGCGGCTTCGAGCACCCTGCTCGGCATGACGGGGGAGAGGATCGCAGCGGTGCAGGAGCGGGTGAAGACGATGATGGAAAACGCGACTCTGGCCTAGGGAGAGGCTCAGCGCACACGGGCATGCTTCCCTGCATGCCGGAGGACGAATAGACGCAATGCATTCAGGTTCCGTTTTGAAGAAAACCTCCAGGACGCCTCCCGTGATCGACATCCGGGCCATGACCGTCCTGATCGTGGACGACATGCCCAACATGGCGGCCTCCATCCGCAGCATGATGAAGATCCTGGGCTACGGCAAGGAGTTCCCCATGGCCGGCGATGGCCAGGAGGCCTGGCGGGTGCTGAAGAAAAGGCCGGTGGATATGACGATCCTGGATTACGAAATGCCCCTCATGAGCGGGATGGACCTTCTTCGCCAGATCCGGGACGACCGGGACTTGCGGGACCTTCCCGTGGTGATGGTGACGGCCCAGGCCAACCGGGACTTCGTGGCCGAGGCGGGCGAGTCGGAGGTGGGGGCCTATGTGCTCAAGCCCGTGACCGTGAAGGTCCTGGATGAAAAGGTCTCCAGGGTCATTGCCAACGCCAACAACCCTTCACCGATGGTGGTTCATCTCAAGAGGGGCAGGCAATTCGAGCAGGCCGGGGATCTCGACTCCGCCATTGAAGAGGCCCGGCTGGCCGTAAAGGCCAATCCCAAGGCCACCCGGCCCATTCGTGAACTGGGCTACTACTATTTCAAGAAGGAGGATCTCCAGGAGGCGGAGAAATGGCTCCTCAAGGCCGCCCGGTTGAACCCCCTGGATGTGTTCGCCTTTCACCACCTCGGGGAACTCTACCTGAGGCTTCAGGACATCGAGAGCGCATCCAGGTGCTTCGAGAAGGCCATGAAGATCAGCCCGAGACACCTCGCAAGGGGAATCCAGTTCGGCAAGGCCCTGGTTGCCATGAAGAGAACCGCTGAGGCCGTCAAGGTCTTCGAGAGGGTCTTCCGGCTCGCGGACAACCCCCCCCAACTCAAGGAGGAGATCGCCGGGTTCTGCCTGGAAAACGGGGCCTATGACTATGCCGCCGAACTGCTGGGGTCCCTCGTGGAGCGCCAGCCGGGTCTGCCTTCCCTGTGGTTCGATCTGGCAGTGACTCATGAAAAGCGAGGCGACCTCAGAAGGGCGGTTTTCTGCCTGGTGAAGGCGGATGAGAAGGCCAAAACGGACATCGACATCAAGGCCCGCCTGGCCAAGAACTACCTGGCCCTGGGAAAACCGACCCTGGCTGAAAGGGCCCTGAAGCAGATTCTCTCCGCCCACCCGGAGAACCTGCTTGCCCGGGAACTCATGATGAAATGCATTGAGGACGAGCCATGATCTTGGCCGAAGGATTTCTTGGCGCCTGCAAGAGGATCACCGCCGTCTCCCTGGACAAGAACCTGAAGTTTCACCAGAAGCTGGATAGGATTCTTTCCGAGGCGGTCGCCTGCATGGGCGCCAAGAGCGGCTCCATTATGCTCATGAAAGGGAGGAAGACCCTGGAAGTCGTTGCCGCTACGGAGCGATCCATCATCGGCCTGAAGCAACCCCTGGAGGAGCGCTCGCCTTCCACCTGGGTGGTAAAGAACAGGCGCCCTCTGTATGTCAGAGACATCCGGCGCAGCGACATCTTTCAAAAAAGGTTCGCGCATTACCTGGGCTCGGCCTTTCTCCTGGTCCCCGTACTGGAGAACGGCAGGGTGATCGGCGTGCTCAGCGTCACGGACAAGATGGGAGAAGACCTCTTCTCCCGGGAGGAGCGGGATGTTCTCCTGGGATTCGCCGGCCAGGTCATCAGCGCCCTGGAGAACCAGCGCCTCGCGGAGTCCCTCAGAAGGAAGAGAAGCGCCCTTCAGCGCACGAACCGCCGACTGAAGAAGGTCGAAGAACTCAAGACCGACCTGTTCAACATGCTTATCCACGACCTGAAGGGCCCCATCTCCGAGATGGTGGCCGCCCTGGACATCCTCTCCTACACCCTGAAGGACGACAACCTCGAACACGTGAGGACGGCCCAGACGGGTTGCGACACCCTCTACCGGATGGTCTCCAATCTCCTGGATATCGCGCGGCTGGAGGAGAACAAGCTCGAGTTGGTCTTCGAGGACATCGACCCGCGAGACGTCATCAGGGAATCCGTGGCCCGGGTCTTCGGTCTGTCCAGGATCAAGGCCCTGGAGATCCGGATGGACTTTCCCGACTCAGAGGATGGGGCATCACTCCGGGCCGACAGGGGGATGCTCCTCCGGGCCATCCAGAACCTTCTTTGCAACGCCATCCAGTATTCCCCCGACGGGGGGACCATGGAAGCGGGCTTCACATACGGCGGTCCGGAGGAGATCGTTTTTTATGTCAGGGACCACGGCCCCGGCATTCCTTCGGAATACCATGGGATCATCTTCGACAAATTCAAGCAGCTTGAGAAGAAGGGAAATGGCCGAATCTATACCACGGGCCTGGGTCTTGCCTTCTGCAAGATGGCGGTGGAGGCCCATGGCGGAAAGATCCGGGTGGACAGCGACGGCAGGGGGGGAAGTTGCTTCTCCTTTTCCCTCCCCCTCGGGCAAAGGGATGCACGAGTGACGAGGAGGCGTGTGTCGCATTCGGCACGCTCCATGAGGCCGCCGAGTTAGGCGCGGGAAACGGTGTTCGTTCACCCGAAAACGCCGCAGACACGGTGCCGGCGGCAAGTGTGGAGTGGAACTCCCCGCGGACTCTCCCCGCAGAAGGTCGAGGTGGGAGGCTGGGAATGGTCAGAGACCTAATGAGAGAACTCGGCGCATGGAAATCCGCAATTGCGATCACAGCGGTGTCGGTTTCGGTTTCCGCTGCCTTCTACCTGATTCTCTCCGAGATCATGGGCGACTTTGCACCAGAGGGCCTTGTCAAGTCCGTCCTTATCCCCTGTGTCATTGCCCCCATCCTTTCCTTCCTGCTCCTGCGCGTCTATGTCCAACTGGACCTGGCAGAGGAAGAAATCCGCAGGGAGAAGGCGTTCATTGAAGGCGCGCTGGACAACCTGGTGGATGCCTTCATCGTGCTCGACACGGAGGGAAGATTTCTCCGATGGAATCGGACGGTCAAAGACGTCACCGGTTACACGGACAACGAGATGCGCTCACTCAGACCCTGCGATTTCTTCCTGGAAGACGACTTCGAGTGTGTGTCGAGGGCCCTTGAGCGGGTGGTCCTGGAGGGGCATGCCAGGACAGAGGCTTTGGTCCTTACGAAGGCCGGGAACAGGATCCACTATGAGTTCACCGGCGGGATTCTCAGGGAGGCGGACGGTCACCCGTTGGGTATCTGCGTGTCAGGCCGGGACATCACGGAACGAAAGCAGGCCGAGAATGCGTTGAGAGGAAGTGAAGAGCGCTATCGCAGCGTGTTTGAGAACACGGGAACCGCCACTGTGATTATCGAAGAGGACACGACCATTTCCATGGCCAACACGGAATTCGAGAGGCTGAGCGGATACACCAAGGAGGAGATCGAAGGGAAAAAGGGATGGACGGACTTCGTGGTCAGGGAAGACACGGAAAGGATGAAGGAATACCACAGGAACAGGAGGCAGGGCCGGGGGGACCCGCCGGCCGAGTATGAGTTCCGGTTCGTGGACAGGGAAGGGAGGGTCAAGACCGTACTCAACAAGGTCAGCCTTCTCTCCGGGACCGGGAAGAGCGTGGCCGCATTGCTGGATATCAGCGAGCGAATTCGGATAGAGGAGGAGAAGGGGAGACTGGAAGGCCTGCTTCGGCAGACCCAGAAGATGGAGGCCCTTGGGGCCCTGGCCGGAGGCATTGCCCATGACTTCAACAATATTCTTGCCGCCATTATCGGCCACACGGAGATAGCGCAACTCCAGATCCCTGAGAAGAGCAAAGCGAAAAAAAGCCTCGAAAACGTGCTTCGAGCCAGTGAACGCGCAAAGGATCTGGTCAGACAGATCCTCGCCTTCAGCCGGCAGCAGGCCCAGGAACTCAAACCCGTGCCCCTCGGTTCCGTCGTCAGGGAAGGCCTCAAGCTGTTGAGGGCTTCCCTGCCCGCTACGATCGAGATGCGCCATGAGAATGAGAAGGAGATCGGAATCGTCAAGGCGGATCCCACCCAGATCTACCAGATTTTGATGAATCTGTGCACGAATGCGGCCCATGCCATGGAAGAGAACGGGGGCGTTCTCGATATCTCCCTTGAAAAGGCGGAAATCGATGCGGCCTTTGCCGCAAACCACGCAGGCATGAGGCCCGGGCCTTACCTTAGGATGGCCGTTCGTGATACGGGCAAGGGGATGGTCCCTGAGACCCTGGAACGTATCTTCGAGCCCTACTTCACCACCAAGGACAAGGGGAAAGGCACCGGCCTGGGCCTGTCCGTCGTGCACGGGATCGTCAAGGCCCATGGGGGCGCCGTCATGGTGGAGAGTGAGCCGGGAAAGGGGACCACCGTGTCCGTGTATTTCCCGCGGATCGGGCACAGGCCCCCCGCCCTGGAACAGGACCTGACGGAGCCCCTGCCCACGTGCCGCGAGCGCATCCTCTTCGTCGACGACGAGCCTGAACTGGTGAATATGACCAGGGAGATGTTGCAGCCCCTGGGATACGAGGTGTTCTCCACCACAAGCAGTGTCGAAGCCCTGAGGCTCTTTCGGGAGCAGCCGGACCGGTTCGACCTGGTCATCACCGACCTGACCATGCCCCATATGACGGGCGACAGACTCGCCAGGAGAATGCTGCGGATAAGGCCGGATATCCCGATTATTCTCTGCACCGGATACAGCGAGATCCTCACGGAAGACAAGGCCCGAGAAATGGGCATTCAGGAGTTTGTCATGAAACCTCTCATACGGAACGACCTGGCCCTCAATATCCGAAAGGTTCTGGACAAGACGAACAGACGAGGAGAGATATGAGGCCGGAACCCGATCTGAAACACACGGTCCTGCACACTGCAAAGAGACAGGGCTCCATGCTCCCTGTTTTTCTGGTCTTCCTGAACCTGTGTGCGTGGTTCCT
>JAFGPH010000227.1 GCA_016926135.1 Deltaproteobacteria bacterium | reverse complement strand
TGAGTTCGCTCACCACAAAGGAAGAAACGAGAACCGTCGTGGGGATATCCGCCAGGGTGTGGGGTTTCTCAGATTTGGAAATGTTGATGAAAAGGGAAATGTCCTTTTTCCTGGTCTGCTTGAACATGAATTCCCGCATGGGGTCGAGGGCTTTTTTCAACGCCTCCTGCTGGGAGATCTCTTCGGCCAGGTAGGGCTTCAGGGCCTCCTCGTGGATCTTCTGGTACACGGGGGACATGAGAAAGAAGGTGAGCAGGAGGGCCAGACCCACGAGGATCTGGTTGGGCGGCATCTGCTGGGTGCCCAGGGCATGCCGGAGCATGGAGAAAACCACGGCCAGTCTCGTGAAGGAGGTCGTCATGACCAGGATGGCCGGGGCCAGGGAAAGCACCGTCAGGAGAAACAGGATCTGGAGCAGAACGGAAACCTGCTGGGGCTGATCGACCGCCTCCACCCCGATCTTCAGCGCGGGGAAGGACGGTAAAGCCTGCGCCCCTGACGGGGACGCCACGGCAAGGACGAGCAGAATGGCAGCCGTCCAGGACCACCCCGGAATCTTTCCCCTAGGAATTCTCATGGCTCCTCTTGGCCGTCAGGCCTTTCCATGGCTGCCGGAGCCCGCTTTGCTGAAGAAAGGACTGAAAACTCCTTCCGCTGCGGGCAACCGGGGTCTCCTCCGGTTCGGGTTCCGGCGGTCGATCCATTTTCGTGACCAGGGTCACACTGTCCGTGCCCACACCCACAACCATCCATTGATCACGCAGTTCCACCAGGGCCAATGCCCTTTTCGGGGCCAGACTCAAGGTCCCGAGGAGACGCATTTCCGGGACCTGGGCGGAGCCAAACGTTCGGGGCCTGAACCGCTTGACCGCGTAGAAAAGGACGAGGATCAGTCCCAGCACGATTGCGAGGGATCCGACCATCTTCAGGGAAGCACCGGCTAATTCGGGACTCAAACCCTCAACTCTCCTTCCAGCCCTTCCTGAAGCCCCCTGCAGGGTCCGTCTTCAGGAGAGCCTCCTCAACCGGTCCCCGGGACTGATGATGTTGGTGAGACGGATACCGAACCTGTCGTTCACGACCACCACCTCTCCCTGGGCCATCAACTTCTTGTTCACAAAGATCTCCAGAGGCTGCTCCGTGGTCCTGTCGAGTTCCACCACGGAACCCTGGCTCAGTTTCAGCAGGTCCCCGATGGTAATCTTGTTCTTCCCGAGTTCCACGGTGATCTCCAGGGGGACATCCAGGAGAAACTCCATATTCTGCGGGTTCCCCATCTCCTCCTGACCCGGTTCGATGTCGGCAAAAGTCACCTCTCGGGCCACCGCCTGGGTGCCGGGATCTCCCGGCATGCCGTCCGCTTTTCCTGTTTCTGTGCTCATAGGAACAACCTCTGTCTTCAGTCTTTGGTGCTCTAAACCGGAAGGATCAGGGGCTGTTCCACCCTGAAGACCTTCTTGTTGTTGCGACGCCCCACATAGCCCTCATACTTGGGAATCCCCTCCACCATGGCTGTCACGGGACTCCTGAAACTGTTGTCGAGCAGGATGATGTCTCCGGGTCTCAGGTTCTGGAGATCCTTTATGGAGAGGGAGGTTCGGCCCAGGATGACCTGCAGCTCGACTTCTATGGGTTTCAGCTTCTCATTCAGAACCTTGACCCACGTTTGATCCGTCCTGATTTCCTCGCTCAGGTAGCCTCCGGCCAGTTTCTGGCGGATCGGCTGAAAGGAGGATATGGGAATGCACACGATGATCTTTCCCAGACCCTTGTTGAGTTCCACCTCGAATCGGGCGGAGACCAGAAGTTCCTCGGGGGGGACCACGTTGACGGCAAGGGGGTTGCTCTCCGAGCGGATGAACTCCGTCTTGATCGGATGGACCTCCTCCCACGCATCGGTCATATTGATGAGCGCCATCTGGACGACCTTTTCAATGACCCTTTTCTCGATGGGGGTGAAATCCCTTCCCTCGATCTTGGTGGACCCGGATCCCGTTCCGCCGAAGAATGCCTCTACCAGGCTGAACACGAGACGGCTCTCCATGACCAGGATACCGACTCCCCTGAGGGGCTCCAGCTTGAAGAGGTGCATGCTTGTCGGAACTGGCAGGGACCTTTGGAACTCGCTGAACTTGATGGTTTCCACAGGCTCCGGACTGATATCGTAGAGCCTGCGGAGGATGCTGGAGAGCGTCGCCCTGAACCGCTGGCAAAAACGGCTGTTCACCACATCCAACATGGGCATGCTACCCCGGATGTTCCTGCCCAGACTGGCCCAGTCAAAGGTCTCCAGGGCGGCTTCGGTCTCGTCCGGGACCTGCTCGCTCTCGATGTCTCCGGTGTCCAGCCCCTTCAAGAGGGCATCGACTTCATCCTGGGAAAGCAGTTTGCTCAAGGGCCTTCTTCCTTGCGTGAAAATGCCCGGTGCGCAGGCACCGGCAGATTTACTGCACGATGAATTCCGTGAAATAGATGTTCGCGATCTTCCCCATCTTGAGGTACTGATTCAGCATGGCCATCAGCTCCATCCTCAACTGCATCTTTCCCTCCAGGGTATTGACGTCGTCAAAGGTCTTGCTGCTCAGTGTGGTGAGGATCGTATCCTTCATCTGGGGGAGCCTCTTTTCGATCTCCGGAAGCACGCCCTCGCCGTCCAGTTCCAGTTCCATTTTCACCTTCAGGTATCTCTTTCCCATCGGATCAGCCAGATTCACGATGAAGGTCTCCATGGGTCGAATGGGGCCGATTTCCACCTTCTGTTCCTTTGCCGCATGGGCCGGTTTGCCCCCTCCCAGAAGCTTTTTCAACACCCCGGCCTTCCAGGCGTAGCCACCCCCTCCGGCCAGGCCCAGGACAACCACCAGGAGAATGACCAGCTTCAGGGGAAACCCCTTTTTCGTCGCCTTTTCCTCCCCTGCGGTCTCCGGCCTGTCCTCATCCTTCATCACCGACTCTTTCTTTGCCATCTTTCGATCTCCCTGCGATCTCTATGGTTATGGGACCTCCGGGTCATCCCGGGTTCCCGGAGCACCCTACCTGAAGTTGGACTCCCTCAACTGCAAGGGCAGGTAGGCGTTCAGCTTCTGTTCGATGATTCTCGGGTTGTCGCCCTTGGCTATGGCGATGATCCCCTCCGTCATGAGTTCCTTCATCATCACCTCCTCGTTGCTCCTGGTCTTGAGTTTCCCCGCAACGGGCAGACAAAAGAGGTTGGCCAGGATGGCACCGTAGAACGTGGTCAGGAGGGCTACGGCCATGGAAGGGCCGATGCTGCTCGGGTCTTCCATGGTCTTCAGCATCTGAACGAGCCCGATGAGGGTCCCGATCATCCCGAGGGCCGGGGCAAATGTCCCCAGGGTCGTGAAAATCTCCGATCCCAGATTGTGTCTGTCCCGGATAGAGAGGATCTCCGTTCCCAGGATCTCCCTGATGGAATTGGGTTCCAGTCCGTCCACCGAGAGCTGGAGGCCCTTCTTCATGAATTCATCCTTCATGTCGTTGATGTTGGATTCGAGGGCAAGGATCCCTTCCCTCCGGGCCACCCCGGCGAGCGTCACGAAATTGCCGATCAAACCCTGGACCGTCTGTCCCTTGTGAAAGAAGGCATTCTTGACCACCCTGAAGACCTTCAACACGTCCGGCAAGGGATAGTTGATCAGGGTCGCCCCCAGGGTCCCTCCGAAGACGATCATGAGGGAAGGCACATCGAAGAAAAGGATCAACTGGCCGCCCAGCATGATGGCGGTAATGACCAGGGCAAAGGCCGAGATGATTCCGACGATGGTGGCTATGTCCATAAGGGAAGACTCTCCGCGATCAATGAACCGTCGCCAGAGAGTAAAGCAACCTCTGTGCCACACGTCCGGCAAGAGGAAAGAAGGGATAAGACACAAAAATAACTTTTAAATACGGGAAGATAGGAGGAGGATGGTGAATGCCGCCTCCCCGGTGTCCATGTCAATGTCTTGACAGTCGGTACGATGGCGTCAAGTCAGCCCAGGGCTCAGACCGAATACTGAAAGAAAGTCGCCATGGATGACTCATGCCCCTCATGGACAAGAAACCGCTCCATTTCACGCACCTTGCCCTCCACCCGGTCCATGATCTCCATGCACCTTTCCAACTCCCCCCGGCCGTAAGTGCGGGTCGCGTACATCAGACCGGCCACATTGATCGCCTCATTCATCAGATAGGGCCTCCAGGAGGGTTCCTGCTGGAGCCAGTCAAGGATCTCCTGCAGAAGGGAATTCACCTGCCCCGTGTCTACGGAGCATCCTCCAAACAATCTTTGGAGGTGTCTCCTTGCAGAGTCGAGAAAGGCTCTCCACCGTGCCCGAGGCTGAGCGGAAAGATTCCAATTTCTGGGGAGGAGGTCACCCCTCAGGGTCTGTAGAAACCCCCGCAGGGCTCCGGGCTTCGACTCAAGAAGCCCCTTCCCGGCCAATTCGGCCCAGGTGACCGGTTCGCTTCCGCGGATGGCCAAGCCGCCCCCGTAGAGATCGAACACCTGGCCGGGCGATCCCTCCAGATCTCTCTCGATTTCTCTCAATGCGTTGAGGTAGGGGGGTGCTGAGAATACGGTTTCACCCTGGCGGTTCTTCATCTCTGTGTGGGAGCGGGGGTCAAACCGAAAGGGCCGTTCGGAGGAAAAGTGGCCCCGGGCATGGGTCTCCTCCCCTCGCCAGGAGAAATCCTGACCCACCAGGACGATTTTTTCGGCCCCGCACCATCTCATGAATTTCACCATTGCCACGCCCACGTTTCCGCCCACATCCAGCACCAGTTCCCTGCCCTCCGGGACAAGGGAGGCCAGCCCGCCCCGGGTCCAGAGCGGAAGAGCAGGCCCCGGGTAGCGTTCGATGACCTCGGGATGTACCGTGGTGGAGTAGATGAGCGGGATTTCCTTTGCCCATTCCCTGTCGAACCGGTTATAGACCTGCATGAGGGACCTGTCGCAGTCAATGGCCATGCACAAATCGGGTTTCAACCCCCATCGCCGCAGCGCAGGCAGCACCTGCAGGGATGCCGCGTAGAGGGCGTCTCCCCGGGACTGAGCCAGCCCGGGTGCGAACTCCGCCAGGGAGGGGCCTGCCCCCAGAACCACGGCGGTCAGGCCCGCGGCCTTTCCCTTGAGCGTCATCAGGCTCCCCCTGCGGCTCGCACGGGCGTAGTTCTGAAGTTCATTGCGGATCATCCTGTCCTGGTTCAGCCGGAGGGTGTAGAGCCTCACCCTCAGATCCTCCAGGGCCTCCCGGGAGTGCTCCGCCCAGATCGCGTATTCAGGACCCAGCTGAAGACTCGGCAGGTCCGACCGCATCACGACCTTTCCAAAGAGGCAGGGCAGGATGAGCCGGGATACGGTTTCCCTCAATTGTCCCGGATGGGGGGGGAGGAAGAGCAGTCTCCCGGTATCCAGGAAGGGCCGGTAATCGGTATGACCGAGACAGGCGATCAGCATGTCCGGTCGGGGTTCCAGGACCAGGACCTGGTGGGAACAGGGCAGTTTGGGAAGGAGGAAGTTGAGCCCATAGCCCAGGTTGCAGCCCACGAGGATCGTGACGCTCGTCTCCGCCTGATCCGGTATGCGCCAGTCCCTGTAGGCCGCCCAGGGAGGCATGGCATGAAAAAGACTTTTCCCTGTGGGCAGCCTCCAGTCCAAAAAGCCCCGTGCGTTCTGGACGAGGTTCTCTGAGGGTCCGGTGACACCCGGTCCCAGGCTGTTGAGCCATCGGCAGATCGAAGGGTTCTGTTTCTCCAGAACCTCCAGGTTGCTTCTCAGGAAAGGATAGCGTTCCATGACGATTCCTTTCACCCTTGGTAGCCCTTCACTTTTACCCGGTCTCCCCTGTCGAAGGGGAGACGGCTCCGGGCATTCCCGAGGCCCCTCTCCCCTGGCGGCCAAAGGCGCCTGCTTAAGGGTCAAACGCGTTCTGCGCGAGCAAATTCGCCTCTACCGCTTCAGGTTGATCAGGTTCTCCAGCATCTGGTCCGTGACGGTGATGATCTTGGAGTTGGCCTGGAATCCTCGCTGGGTGGTGATCATCTTTACGAACTCGGTGGCTATGTCCACATTGGACTGCTCCAGGGAGTTGGGCGCAATGCTTCCGAGCCCGTTCGTTCCGGGCCGGTTGGTAATGGCATCGCCGCTCTCCCGGGTCGATTTGAAGAGATTGCCACCTTCCTTATACAGCCCCTGCTCGTTGGTGAACTTGGCCAGTCCCACCCGATAGAGGGGAATAAGCTGGCCGTTCGAGTACGTTCCCGTGAGGATCCCGTCCACATCCACGTTGACCCCCTGGAGATCCCCGGCCCCATATCCGTCGGCCGATTGGAATGTGGTCGTGGAAGCCCTGGCGAACTGGGAGGTGGACAGGGAACCGTTCACCCAGTCCGATCCGTCATAGCGGGAACCGAAATCCAGTTGGATGGACATGGCATTGCTGTCGATGAATTCTGGAGCGAAGGTGTAGTAGCCGTCCGTGAGAGATGCAGCGGACCAACTGCCTGTCCCGTCGCTGAGACTCAGGCTGATGTCATCGATGACCCCAGAGCCGCTGCTGAAGCTGATCAGGCCCCTTCCAAGCATCCCGGTGTGGGACGTGGGCGTTGCGCTCCTGGTGTCCTCGTCGGGATTGCAGGTCACGATGAACTCGTAGGCCGAGTCCGTATCCGCCTTGTCAAAATAGATGGTGACGTCATGGGTGCTCCCCAGGGAATCGTAGACCTTCATCGTGGTCTGGTACTCATAGGAGGATTCCCCAAGAGGGGTGCTCGCCGTGCCGTCCCATGCCTCGGAAAGGGAGGTGTCTGAACCCGTGGAGTTGTCATCCCCGTCCGAATCCAGGTTTACGATCACCCTGACCTTGTCGGTCGCCTGAGGAGGCGAGGTGAAGGAACTGAGCACGATGTCGTCGATGGATCCCACATCCTCCCCGTTCTCATCCAGCTCCCAGCCCTGGAGCACGTATCCCTCAGGATTAATCAGGTACCCGTCGTTGTCGAAACGGAAGTTGCCGGCCCTCGAGTAGAAAAGATTGTCGCTTGCCGCCTCCCTCAGCACAAAGAAGCCGGCCCCGCCGATGGCCAGGTCTGTGGTGTTGCCCGTGGACTCGAAGGAGCCCTGCTCGAAGGAACTGTAGATGTCCCCCAGGGCGGTGCCTCTCCCCACCTGAGATGTGCC
Organism: Deltaproteobacteria bacterium; assembly: GCA_016926135.1. The sequence continues at coordinate 9,823 of JAFGPH010000227.1, read as the reverse complement.
GGACATGGTTGAAGTGGACTGGCTGAGCAGATCCTGGAACGTGTAGGTGCTTCCTTTGAAGCCCACGGTATTCACATTGGCGATGTTGTCGCCGATGATCTGCATCGCATTTCCCATAGTGCTCAGCCCGCTGATTCCGGAAAAAAGTGCGCTGGATAGTGCCATGATCTTAACCTCCTATAATCGATAATGAGAAATCTGATTTCAGGGTAGTGAGGTTCCGGGGAATGGGGTCCTCGCTCCTGTCCCCTGGGTTCTCCCTCTTCATAGTGTTTCTGACGTCTCCACCGTGGACGAATCCGTGGACGGAACCGAAGAGGGAACCCGGATGTCCATCACCTCCGCCATGGAGACGGGGACCTCACCCACATACAGAAGGACCCCGCTGCCTTCCAGGTTCACGCCGGTTACCGTTCCGGAGATCCGGGTAGTGACCTCGGCAGTTCCCCCGTCCTGGGTCCGTGCCACGACCTGGAAAGGATAGGGCCCGGCCGGAAGGATCTCGCCCGCGCCGTCATGGCCATCCCACTGGAAGTCATGGGAGCCTGCCCCGAGAAGGCCGAGGGGTATGGTCCTGACCGGGATGCCTCCCTCGTCCATGATGACGACGGTGCACTCGGCCGTCTGCCCCAACTCGAATTGGCCGGACACGGTCTCACCCTCCTCCAGGGACAGGGTATCCCCCTTGGCCACCACTTCCTTGCCGATAAAATCGAGGGCCTGAAGCCGCGAGGAGTCGTCCTGGGATGTCTTCATGGACTGAAGGGTCTCATTGACGTTGAAGAGTTGCTCCAGGCTGCTGAACTGGGCAAGTTGGGCCGAGAATTCCTGACCCTCCATCGGATTGAGCGGGTCCTGGTTCTTGAGTTGGGCCAGGAACATGGTGAGGAAATCGTCCCTGCCGAGTTCTTTCGTCTTTGCATCGACCTGGGTCCCTGTTCCCGATATCTGGCTGATGGCCTGCAATGCGTCCATACGATCACTCCTCTCCTAAGGTTCAAACGATCATGTCTACCTGAGACGACAAAGAACCGGATCTCATGGGGGCTTCCGCTTCCGCCGCTGGAAGGGCCCTGTCGGCCCTCTCCTTCCTGGATGAACGGCCTTTCCGGTGGGCGGATGCCCACATCTCTTCTCTCGAGAAGGACCTTTCCTCCAACCCGACCATGACATCGAATCGGTCCACCACGAACCCGAGATCGCTGAGGTGATGTTTGAGCTGACTCAGGTTCGCCTCGATGATTTCTTTCACTTGGGGATTTTCCGCACTGAGCTGTGCCTGCAGGTGTCCCTGCTTGATCACCACATCCAGATCCAGGCGGCCCAGTTCCGGAGGGGAGATCAGGATCCTTCCTTTCTGCTCACCTGTCTGGATCATCCACGCCATCCTGTCGAGAACCTTGGGAAGGGGTTCGGGAAGTTGGACGACCCTCTTGGCCTGTGTCACCGCTGCTGATTCAGGGTGCTCCCTCTGGATGCTGACCGCCCCGCCGTCGCCCACCACGGATTCCCTGACGGAGAAAATGGGCTTGGATTCGCCCCCGGCCTTCCTTGGCGCCGTTCCCGCATGGAGTCGACCCGCCTCTCCGTCTGGCTTCTGACGTGCTTCCATAATCCGGACAGCCTCCGCGGGAACGGACCTCGCTTTTTGCTCCGCCGGCTTTCCCTGCTCTCCCTGAGCCAGTTTGGATACTCCTTCGTCCTGAAACCAGTTTTTCGCCAAGGTTTCCTTGCCGCCCCATTTCTCCCCCTGAAAGGCCTCCATCATCTTCTCGCGCCATCCTTCCGTGGCACGGGCGCGATCCGATTGAAGAACAACCTTGTCCATCAGGGCCTTTGCGTCCCCTTCCGCAGCGGCCTTTTCAGCAGCCGAATGGGCCGGATCGACCTTCTTGGCGAGGGACCTGGCGTATCCGACAGAAAGGGTCTCCAGAAAGGATTTCACCTCCTGGGGAGGGACCCCCTTTTCTCTCAAGAGCCGGGCCATCTCTTCCTTGATCCTCTTTTGCATTTCCTGTGAGGTGGTTTCGGAGAAATCCTTCATCGCCGCTTTCACGTCGGCGTCGGCCCAACCCTTCTGGCCTGCCTTGGTCATTCCCTTGATCTGGAAACGCTCCAGCAGGGAAGGGAGCAGGGAGTCCACCTGAGAAGATGGGAGTTGGGCGGAGAGGGAACCTCGCAGTTTATCCAGGGAAACCTCACCCTTCTGATTCAGGGACTTCTCGATCACCTCACTGGTCGACCCGACCCCCAGGCCCAGGGCCAAAAGGGCTTCCCCCAGGCGAGGGATCTCGCCCGACGGTATTACGGTATTTTCCCTGCCGCTCCCTGCCCCCTTAAGGCGGGCCATCAATCGGTCCAGCCGAATGGAGCCGTCCTTCTCGCTCACCGATCCGATCAGGGAATGGATCTCCTCCCTCTCCATACCTCTGGCCTCCAGAAGGCTGACCAGTTGGGGCAGGGCCGATCGCGGCAACCTGAGCTGACCCGCAGGAAGGCCGAGTTGACGGACCTGCGAATCCAGTCTTTCCAGGGATCCGCGGGCAGATCTGGTATTTTCCCTCTCCCCGGAGGCACTGGAGGCCTCCTCATAGGGAGACAGGGACCACCCCCCCTGACCCTGGGAAGAGGTGCTCTTTTCGAGAAGATTCCTGAAGAGGCTGTTCCCCACCTCACAGGGTGTCCTGCCTCCCCCATTCATCTTGTCGCTGAACATGTCCATCAGCAGGTTCAACTGCCCAAGCTCTTCCATGCTCTCTGTGCTCCTTTGGGGTTGATTTCCATTGCCCACAGGAGCAAGCTGTGTGCCACAGGGTGGTCGAATGAAAAATTCATTTTATAATCGATGGGTTGGTCGAACTTGGAGGGAGCCCGGCCAATCATGGAGCAAGGCAAAACCTGCCTTTCAGTGAACGGGAGAGGCAAAAGTTGCCGGATGGATCAGCCGGGTCATGAGCTGGTTTACGGAGGGAAGGAATTCACAGTCTGGGTTGTCTGATGACAAACTGATTGTTTTCAACAGGACCACGGCACGGGTTGCTCTTCACCAGAAATTCCCGTTCGCCCTTCGATACATCAGGACGAAAGCACGTATTGCGCCCAAACATCTTGATATTCCATTCCGGGCGAGGCCTGCCCTGAGGTATCGAAGGATATCGAACCATCCGACGCTGCAGTTCAAATCATTTGCCTTGACAATCCCACCGTTGAATATAGAATGTGACGCCGCATTCACAATATGACAAGTTGTTCATGCTCATTGGATGGAAACCCCTGTGACATGAGGCCGGCCTGTGGAAGAGACCAGGCTTCCAAGACGTGAAAGGGAGAAGCGAAGACAGCGTCAAGAGATGCTGGCGGCCGCGCTGGGTCTTTTTTCGGAGAGGGGATTCCACAATGTCTCCATGCATGAGATTGCTGCAAAGGCCGAGTTTGCCATCGGGACCCTTTACAAATTTTTCAGGAGCAAGGGAGACCTTTACGGGGCCCTTGTGCTGGAACAGGCCGACAGATTCGACGAGGCGCTGAGGAAGGCCATTCAGGAGCCGGATGACGAGATCGAAAGACTGCGGAATTTCGTGCGGACCAAGGGGGAGGTCTTTCGCGCCAACGCGCCCATGATCCGTCTATACCTTGCAGAGACCCGGGGGGTGAGCTTCAATGTCATGGCGGGCGTCGATTCTCAGATCCGTGAACGGCACCATCAGTTCATGCTGGCCCTCGCCTCCGTCTTTGAACACGGGATGAGAAGGAAGCGATTCAAGAAGATCGCGGAGCCTTACCATTTTGCCATTGCCCTCGAGAGCCTCACCAATGCCTTCCTCTTCCTGTGGCTGGAGGCGCCTGAACGCCACCCTTACCCGGATGACCCGGACACGATCCTGGACATTCTCTTCAAAGGACTGGTAGAACCCTGAATCGTCCTGTACGCGTTGCCCTGTTGGGGCGTTCACCCGCATTTTCACTCGGAGGTTTTCTGATGCAAATTGCCAACAATCTGTCTCGACCGCAGGGGACAAGCCTGATTATGGGGGCCGCGCTTCTCGGCCTGATCCTGGTCGCCTGCGACGGGCCGAAGCAACCGCCGTCGGGCCGCAGCGTCCCGGAGGTAGCCACGTTGACGGTATCGGCCCAGTCGGTCGTCTTGACCACGGAATTGCCGGGTCGCACGTCCCCCTACCTGGTCGCGGAAATCCGTCCCCAGGTCAGCGGTCTCATACAGAAACGTCTTTTTACGGAAGGTTCTGATGTGAAGGCCGGGCAGATACTCTATCAGATCGACCCCGCTCCTTATCAGGCAGCGCTCGACAACGCTGCGGCGAACCTCATGGCTACGCAGAAGAACGCTGACCGGGCGCGGGCCGCGCTGGAGGCGGGCATCGCCAACGTCACCCGGCAGCGGGCCACCCTCGGACTCGCGCGGATAAACCGCGAGCGGTTTGAGGAGGCATTCAAGGAGAAGGCCGTCTCCGCCGGCCAGCGCGATCAGACCGCAACCGAAGCCGAAGTGGCCGAGGCTGCGCTCCAGGCTGCCGAGGCACAGGTGGAGAGCGACCGGAAAGCGATAGCCGCGGCCGAAGCGGCGATCAAACAGGCCGAGGCAGCTCTGGAGGCGACTCGGATCAATCTGAATTACACAAAGATCACCGCACCCATCTCCGGCCGGATCGGAAGGTCCAGCGTCACCGTGGGCGCGATCGTGACGGCATATCAGCCCCAGGCCGTGGCGACCATTCAACAACTGGACCCCATTTACGTGGATGTGCCCCAATCCACCACCGAACTCCTGCGACTGCAGCGTCGCCTGGATGACGGTCGGCTTAGCCGTGACGAAAAGAACCAGAAGAAGGTGGATCTCCTTCTGGAAGCAGGCAGAGTCTATCCATTGGAAGGGACGCTTCAGTTTCGAGACGTAACGGTCGAGCCGACCACAGGGTCCGTGATCCTGCGGGTTGTTGTTCCGAATCCGGAGGGAGTGCTCCTGCCGGGCATGTTCGTCCGGGCGGTGCTGAAAGATGGCGTCAGTGAGCAGGCCATTTTGATCCCCCAGCAGGCGGTCTCCCGTGATTCCAAGGGCAACCCCCTTGCCCTTGTTGTGGACGCCGAAGGGAAGGTTCAACAGCGGATGCTCAGGCTGGATCGTGCCATAGGCGACAAATGGCTCGTCACATCCGGTCTTGGACCCGGCGATCGGGTGATCATCGAAGGCATGCAAAAGGTGCGGCCCGGCGCCTCCGTGAAGGAGGTTCCTTTTGATGCCCGCGGCAAAGGGGAGGGGGGGCCTGCCAAGGCTGCCCCGAAGCCTGGAGAATCCGCGAAATCGAACTGACGGAGGCCCGTGATGCTGTCGAGATTCTTCCTGGATCGTCCTGTCTTCGCCTGGGTCATCGCCATCATCATGATGGCGGCGGGAGGCCTGGCCATCTACAACCTGCCCGTCTCCCAGTATCCGCCTATCGCGCCGCCCTCCATCGCCATCAGCGCATTCTACCCCGGGGCCTCGGCCGAGACCGTGGAAAACAGCGTGACCCAGATCATCGAGCAGAAGATGACCGGCTTCGACAAAATGCTGTATCTCTCCGCCAGCAGTGATTCTGCCGGTTCTTCCCGCATCGAGCTGACCTTTGCGCCGGGGACCGATCCGGATCTGGCCTGGGCCCAGGTGCAGAACAAGCTCCAGCTCGCCATGACGAGCCTGCCGGAGGTGGTGCAGCGTCAGGGCGTGAAGGTAAGCAAATCCACCCGAAACTACCTGTTGATCGTGGGCCTGATCTCGGATGACGGGAGCATGGACTCGAACGATTTGCAGGACTATGCCCAGTCCAACCTGGAGAAGGTGCTCTCCAGGGTGCCGGGCGTGGGCGAGGTCGAGGTCTTCGGCACCCAGTATGCCATGCGCATCTGGCTGAATCCCGACAGACTGACGGATTACCAGATGACGGTGGCAGACGTGATCACCGCGCTTCGGGCCTACAATGTGGAGGTCTCGGCCGGACAGTTCGGCGGAGCCCCGGCCGTGGAAGGGCAGCGCCTGAATGCCTCCATCATCGTCCAGAGCCTGCTCAAAACCTCGGAGGAGTTTGCCGCCATTCCGCTCCGCACCAACCCGGACGGTTCCATCGTGAGGATCAGAGATGTCGGGCGGACGGAACTCGGGACCGAATCGTACGGCAACCAGTCCTATTACAACGGCAAGCCCTCTTCCGGCCTGGCCATCCGGCAGGCAGCCGGCGCCAATGCCTTGGATACGGCCGATGCCGTGAAGGCCAAGATGGAGGAGATGGGCCGTTTTTTCCCCCCCGGTATGCGGGTCGTTTATCCTTACGACACGACGCCCTTCGTAAAGGTGGCCATCGAAGAAGTGGTCAAGACCCTTTTTGAGGCGATCGTGCTGGTCTTCCTCGTGATGTATCTGTTCATGGGAACCATGCGTGCCACCCTGATCCCGACCATTGCGGTGCCGGTGGTGATCCTGGGGACATTCGCGGTCCTGGGGCTGTTCGGGTTCTCGATCAACATGCTGACCATGTTCGCCATGGTGCTGGCCATCGGCCTCCTGGTGGACGACGCCATCGTGGTGGTGGAAAACGTGGAGCGGATCATGCGGGAGGAAGGTCTCCCGCCCAAGGAGGCCACCCGCAAGTCCATGGACCAGATCACCAGCGCCTTGATCGGCATCGGGCTGGTGCTCTCCGCGGTCTTCGGCCCCATGGCCTTCTTCGGCGGCTCTACGGGGGTCATTTACCGTCAGTTCTCGGTAACCATCATCTCCTCCATGCTTCTTTCGGTTTTGGTGGCTCTGATCCTGACGCCGGTTCTCTGTGCATCGCTTTTGAAACCCGTTGCCGCTGGGCATGAACCCGCGGAAAGCACGATTTTTTTCCTGCGCCCGTTTTTCAGATGGTTCGATCGCCTGTTCTTTGGATCCAGAGACCTCTATGTACGGATGGTCCGTCACTCCCTTTCCAGAAAACTGCGCTACCTGGTGGTATACCTTCTGATTGTGGTGGCCATGGGGTTCCTGTTCCTTCGCATGCCCACGGCCTATCTCCCGGATGAAGATCAGGGGATCGTGTTGGTGCAGGTCCTGCTGCCGGCCAACTCGACCCTGGAGCAGACCGACAAGGTCATGGAAGAGGTCAGGGACCATTTTCTGGGGCGCGAGAAGGATGCGGTCCAATCCTGCATGACCCTTTCCGGAAGAAATTTCGCTGGTCAGGGACAGAACGCGGGCATGGCGTTTGTCCATCTGAAGGATTGGGGACTCCGGGACCGGCCGGAGTTGAAGGCCGGTGCCGTGGCCGCAAGGGCCATGGGGGCCTTTTCCCGGATCCGCAACGCCATGGTGTTCGCCTTCCCGCCGCCACCGGTGATCGAACTGGGCGTGGCAAGAGGTTTTGACTTTCAGTTGCTGGACCGGGGCGGCCTGGGCCACGACCGCCTGATGGGGGCCCGCAACCAGCTCCTCGGCATGGCGGCAAAGGACCCGGTCTTGACCAAGGTCAGGCCGAACGGCCTGGAAGATGTGCCCGAATACCGGATTGACGTGGATTGGGAGAAGGCCGGGGCCCTGGGTACACCCATCACCTCGATTCACAATACGATCTCGGCCGCCTTTGGCAGCGCCTATGTGAATGACTTTATCCAGGGGGGCCGGGTGAAGCGGGTGTATGCCCAGGCTGACGCCCCCTATCGCATGCTGCCCAGGGACCTGGAAAGGCTCTATGTCCGCAATACGGCAGGCAAGATGGTCCCTTTTTCTTCCTTTGCGTCCGGTCACTGGACGTCCGGTTCTCCGAAACTGGAGCGGTTCAACGGCTTTCCATCCATAAACATTCAAGGTGAATCGGCACGGGGAAGGAGTTCCGGCGAGGCCATGCAGGCCATGGAAGGGTTTGTCAGGAAGCTGCCTCAGGGTGTCGGTTTTGACTGGACCGGCCTCTCCTACCAGGAGCGGATGGCAGGCACCCAGGCGCCCCTGCTGTATGCATTTTCCATTTTCGTGATCTTCCTCTGCCTGGCGGCGCTTTACGAGAGCTGGCCTATCCCCATATCCATCCTGCTCACCCTTCCGCTGGGAGCCATCGGCGGCGTGATCGGATCGAGCCTCCGCGGATTGCCCAATGACGTTTACTTCCAGATCGGCCTCCTGACCACCCTGGGCTTGACCACCAAGAACGCCATCCTGATCGTCCAGTTTGCCAAGGCCGGACTGGAAAGGGGAATGGGCATCACCGAAGCTACCCTGGAAGGAGCCAAACTGCGGTTTCGCCCGATCATCATGACCTCGCTGGCCTTCGGGTTCGGGGTCCTGCCCCTTGCCGTCACCAGCGGCGCCGGGGCCGGAGCCCAGAATGCCATCGGCACCGGTGTGCTGGGTGGAGTGGTGACCGCCACCTTCCTGGTGACCCTGTTTTCACCGCTTTTCTATGTATTGATCTACAAGGCATTGGGCAAACACAGGCGGCGTGAATCAGCCAGGACATCTGATGCAAACCCATCAGGGGATTGATCCCATGAACAGAATCTTCGTTCTTCTATTGGCTGGTGTGATCACGTTCACGAGCGGCTGCACCCTGGCCCCCAAATACGAAAGACCCGAAGCCCCGGTCCCCGGGGAGTGGCCTAACGGCGCCGCATACCAGGAGACCAAGGGCATGCCCGGCTCACCCATGGCCGCGGGAGTAGCATGGCGGGAGTTCTTCACCGACCAGGGCCTTCAAAAGGTCATCGAAACGGCCCTCAACAACAACCGTGACCTGCGGATTGCCGTTTTGAATGCGGAAAGAGCGAGGGCACTGTACGGCATTCAACGGGCCGAACTGTTGCCCTCGGTCAACGCCGTGGGCAGTGAAAACCAGCAGCGCGTGCCAGCCGATCTTTCCACCACCCGCAGGAGGATGACCTCAGAGCAATATAGCGTCAATCTCGGCATCGTCTCGTGGGAGATTGACTTCTTCGGTCGCATCCGCAGCCTGAAAGACCGGGCCTTGGAAGAGTACCTGGCCACGGAAGAGGCCCGCCGCAGCACGCAGATTCTGCTGGTGTCCAGCGTTGCCGACGCCTACCTCACCCTTGCGGCGGACCGGGAAGGCCTCAAGCTGGCTGAGTCTACCCTTGATACGCAGGAGGCGGCCTACCATTTGATTCGACGGCGCTACGAAATCGGGCTCACGTCAGAACTGGATCTCCATCGGGCGCAAAGCCAGGTGGACACTGCCCGCGCAGACATGGCCCGTTTCACCCAGCGGGTGGCCCAGGATGTGAACGCCTTGAACCTTCTGGTCGGCTCCCCTTCCCCGCGGCCGAACGAGATCTTCCCGGCGGACCTTACCGCCATCACGCCCCCCGGAGAGATCTCACCCGGCATGTCTTCCGAGGTGCTCCTGGGCCGGCCGGATATCATGGCCGGTGAACACCGGCTCAAGGCGGCCAACGCCAATATCGGCGCTGCCCGGGCGGCCTTCTTTCCCCGGATTTCCCTTACAAGCTCCATCGGAACCGCGAGCGCCGAGCTATCCAATCTCTTCAAGTCCGGGCAGAACACGTGGAGCTTCGCGCCCCAGATCGTCATGCCCATTTTTGATGCCAGGCTGTGGTCGGCCTATGACGTGACGAAGGTGGAGAAGGAACTCGCCGTGGCCCAATACGAGAAGGCGATTCAGACCGCCTTCCGGGAAGTGGCCGATGCCCTTGCCGTGCGCGGCACGGTAGACCGGCAGGTATCGGCTCAGGAGTCCCTGGTCCGTGCGGTTGCAGAAACCTACCGCCTCTCCATGATCCGTTATGACAGGGGCATCGACAGCTACCTGAGCGTGCTCGA
>JAFGPH010000226.1 GCA_016926135.1 Deltaproteobacteria bacterium | reverse complement strand
TGGACGACCACCCCCAGCGCGGCCCTTAACCATTGCATGCTTCCATTCATGGCTGCAGAATATGTGAGCGTATTTATGAAAAGGTGTGCTTAGTACACCTTTTCATTGACCCCCGCATGCCCTCCCCTTCAGTTGGAAGAAGAACTTCAACCCTTTTCGGACCCTATCGGAGAAGATTTTTGGGGAGAAGGTTGCCCCTGCCACCCGCTTGTTGATTTCTCCAAGGGTAGGGTAGGGGTGAACGGCGGAGGCCAATGTGGAGAGCTTCACCTTGCCGTTCAGGGCGGCGACCCACTCGCTCAGCAATTCACCCGCCTGGGTCCCGAGGATCTGAACACCGATGGGTTTTTCATTCTTGTCCAGGAGCATCTTGATGTTGCCGACTCTCGCACGCTCTGCAAGGCCCCTGTCGTTGCCTTCGAAGGGTTCCGTAAAGACCGAGTAGTCGATTCCCGCATCCCTGGCCCTCTTTTCGTTCATGCCGATGCTGGCAAGCTCCGGATCCGTATAGGTGCACCACGGTAGGAAGGTGTAATCGGATTTCCTGGGAAGATGAAAAATCGCGTTGCTTACCACGATGCCTCCTTCGTAACCTGCGGCATGGGTGAATTGAAATTTCCCGGTCACATCGCCTGCCGCGTAAATGTGTTTCTGTGTGGTTCGCATGCGCTCATCCACCTTGATGCCTCTTGGATCGAAATCCACGCCGATCCCTTCGATGTTCAAGCCCCTCAGATTGGGATCGCGTCCCATGGCAACAAAAATCTGTTCCGCTTTCAGCGAGGTGGCCTTTCCCTCTTTGTTCCTGAGGCGCACTTCTCTCTCTTTTCCCAGATCCCTCACTTCGATAACCGAGGCATTCAGGTGAAAGGTGACCCCTTCAGCGGCCAGAACCTGCATAATCCCATCGGCCATGTCCTTGTCTTCTCTGGTAAGAATCTGCGCGCTTCTCTGGACGACCGCAACGTTCGTTCCCAGGCGGCAGAAGGCCTGGGCCATCTCTATTGAGATCGGTCCGGCGCCCAAGATGACCATGGATTCAGGGAGACGATCCAGAGAAAAGATCTCCTTGTTGGTGACATGGGGGGTTCTGCCCAATCCTTGGATGGGGGGGCTGTCCGGTGACGAGCCGGTGGCAATGGTCCAGGTCTTTGCGGAAACGGTACGGCCGTTCAGCCTGATGCTGTGCTCATCCTCAAAGTTCGGTTCTCCGAATTCCACTTTGGCCCCGAGGCTGCAGAACCTTTCTTCCGAATCGTGTTTTTGAATCGTCGCGATCACTGACCGGATTCTCTCTTTCACTTTCGTGAAATCAACAGGGGTCACTTCCACGGCAGGAAGTCCAAAGGCCTGGGCATTCTTCATGGTGTGATAGGCCCGAGCTGTGCGGATCAGGGTCTTGCTCGGCACACATCCGAAGTGAAGACAGTCCCCACCCAATTCCTTCTCCTTCTCAACGAGAAGGGTTCTGGCGCCCAACTGGGCCGAGCCGGACGCCACCGTCAGGCCCGCCGCCCCCCCGCCGATGATTCCCATGTCATAGTCATACTTTGCCATGGCGTTTCTCCCTCTCTTTCACAACGGACTCGAAAAAAGTCCCGGACTGGCAATCGGTTCATGTCCAATTCAAGCTATGACGTTGACAATTCTAGAGGGATGGCTCAAAATCGTCAACCACATGGATCGATACGAACTTGCCAGTCTGATTGACCTTGACAATAGCCAGCGACTTCTCGACAGTTTCTGCGACGCGGTGGGGATCGCTGCGGCGATTATCGATCTGGAGGGTCGAGTCCTGGTGGGATCGCGTTGGCAGAGAATCTGTACGCATTTTCATCGTGTGAACGAGGAGACCTTCAAGAGATGCATTGAAAGTGACACGCAGCTTGCCAATGCCCTTGAGCAGGGAAAGCGTTTCTCGGTCTACGAGTGTCGAAACGGGCTGACGGATGCAGCATCACCTATCTTGATCGAAGGGGATCACATTGCCAACGTGTTCGTCGGCCAGTTTCTCCTGAAAGAGCCCGATACGGATTTGTTTCGCCGTCAAGCCGCTGCGTATGGATTTGACGAAGCGGATTACCTGAATGCCCTGTGTGAGGTTCCCATCATTGAGGAGGAGAAGCTTTCGGCCGTTCTCGGGTTTCTCACGAGCTTCGCGGAGACGGTTGCGAAAATGGGGTTTGACCGCGTGAAACAAATGGAGGCGAAAGAGGCGATCCGGGAGAGCGAAGAGAAGTATCGCATCCTTGTAGAAAACGCGGGCGAGGCTATCTTCGTCGCCCGGGAGGGGATGCTGACGTTCGCAAACTCAAAGACAGAAAAGATCATTGGTTATGCGAGGGATCATTTGACCACCCGGCCTTTCACTGATTTCATCCATGCGGATGATCGCGCTCAGGTCCTGGAAAACCATCGGAAGAGGCTGCAGGGGATGGATGTCCCATCCATATATACGTTCCGGATTGTTCATGAATCCGGGGAGGTGCGATGGGTGGAACTGAACGTTGTGCGAATAGAGTGGGAGGGCAGGCCAGCCACCCTGAACTTCCTTGCAGACATCACCGGAAGAAAACGGGCGGAGGAGGCAAGGGAGAAGCTGCAGGGCCAGTTCCTGCAAGCCCAGAAGATGGAGTCGGTCGGCAGGCTCGCTGGGGGAGTGGCCCACGACTTCAACAACAAGCTGGGGATCATCATCGGCAATGCGGAAATGGCCATGTTGAAGGTCAATTCCGGAGAATCCCTTTTGCCTGAGTTGGACGAAATCCTCAGGGCGGCCCATGGCTCTGCGGACCTTGTCCGACAACTGCTGGCCTTTGCCAGGAAGCAGACCGTCAGCCCCAAGGTGCTGGATCTGAATGACTCTGTGGCGGGCATGCTCAAGATGCTCCGAAGACTCATCGGAGAAGACATTGATCTTGTATGGGTGCCGGGTCTGGATCTCTGGCCCGTGAAGATTGATCCTTCCCAGATCGACCAGATTTTGGCCAACCTGGCGGTGAATGCACGGGACGCTATCGCCGGTGTGGGAAAGGTGACGATCGAAACCGTCAACGCGACCTTCGATGAGGCGTACTGCGGCGCAGATCATCCTGGGCCTGTTCCCGGCCAATATGTGCTCTTGACTGTGAGCGACGATGGGAAGGGCATGAATAAGGAGGTCCTCGAACACCTCTTCGAGCCTTTTTTCACCACCAAGGAAGTAGGCAAGGGGACGGGCCTGGGTCTGGCTACCATCTACGGCATTGTGAAGCAGAACAACGGATTTATCAGTGTGCACAGCGAGCCCGGCGAAGGGACGACCTTCAAGATCTATCTGCCCCGTTTCGAAACCCTGGTTATAGAGGCAGAGGCGGTGGGAAAGGGGCCGGAGGCGCTGCAGGGAGGCACGGAGACGGTGCTCATGGTAGAGGACGAGTCGGCGATCCTGAAAATCGGCAAAGCCATGCTCGAGTCGCTGGGCTATACGGTGCTGACGGCCGATACCCCGGAAGAGGCGGTTCGCCTGGCCGGGGCGCATCCCGGAGACATCCACCTGCTTTTCACCGACATGGTGATGCCGGGGATGAACGGGAGGGAATTGGCCGAACAGATAAAAGCCATCCGTCCGGGCATAGGAAGCCTTTACATGTCCGGGTACACCGCCAATGTGATTGCCCATCACGGGGTTCTCGACGAGGGAGTGCTCTTTATCCACAAGCCATTTTCCATGACGGAGTTGGCACCGAAGATTCGGCGGGCTCTGGTCAAAGCATGAGGGTTATCGTGGCAAAGGATCGGGGGTTTTAGGGCACGATTCAAGGACCGGCTTACGATCACAATGATGGAAGACCAAACCATTACACCTTGACATGCTTCCCGGTTCTCCCTTATGTTTCCGTATGGGCGTGCGGGATCGCATGTGTATGTGTTGCCGCCATCATTGAGAATGAAAGGCGAGAAAGCTCATGGCCAAGGCGAAGAAGACGTTCCACCCCGAATGTGCGTCATGCCTGCAGGAAGTTCGTGAAAGGGTCTGCTTTTCTGAGGAGGGCCTGGGGTCCAGGGGCTGTCCGACTCTGGCCCATCAGGATGTCCTGGCCGAAGCCAATGCGGAGTACGAGGACCCCGTGGTAGGCGAGTTTGCCCGCCAGGCCTCCATCCAGGAGGCAGAGTGCTACGCCAACCGCCACGAGCGGCCGTATGTGATGCAGCCCACCAAGACCCGCATCGTGGAGATTTGCGAGTTCGCAGGGAGGATGGGGTACAGGCGCCTGGGCTTGGCCTTCTGCATGGGTTTGGTCAAGGAGGCGGCCATCGTGGAGGAGATCCTCAAGGCCCACGGCTTCGAGGTGGTTTCTGCGGTGTGCAAGGCCGGGAGGACCCCCAAGGAGCGGATCGGGCTGGGCGAGGAGGACAAGATCCAACGCGGCACAGAGGAGAGCATGTGCAACCCCATCTACCAGGCCAAGCTCCTCAATCACTCAAAAACCGAGCTCAACGTGTTGGTGGGTCTTTGCGTGGGGCACGACTCGCTCTTCTTCAAGTACTCGGAGGCACCGACGACGGTCCTGGCAGCGAAGGATCGCGTCACGGGTCACAACCCCCTTGCAGCGATCTATCTCCATGAATCCTATTACAGGAAGATCAAGGTCCCCGGGCTGAGCGGCAAGTGATCCGGGCGAAGAAAGGAGCCGAGCATGGATGTCTTCACGGCGATGAAGGAAAGGCGGAGCTGCAGGAACTACTCGGATGAGCCGGTGAGCGAGGAGGCCGTGGCCCGCATTCTGGAGGCGGCAACGTGGGCGCCTTCACCATTGAACACGCAACCGTGGGAATTCATCGTGGTGACCAACCAGGGGCTGAAGGAGAAAATCTTTTCCGAAGCGGACCGATGCCGGAGCTGGGCCATGGAGGCCAGTGGGTGGAAGTGGCTGGGGAAGTATCGGGCTGACTTCCTGAAGAGCGCTCCGGTCATCATCGCCGTGATCGGCGACCCCTCGGGTAGCGGCGTGGACATGTTCCAGGAAGAAGGCGGGGTGGGGTACCAGCATGCCTGCGCCGCCGCGATTCAGAACATGCATCTTGCAGCCCATGCGCTCGGACTCGGCACCCTGTGGTTCACCTTCTTCGACAGGGGCGCCATGAGGGAGATCCTGGGGGTGCCAGCCGAGAAGACACCCCTGGCGCTCATCTGCCTCGGAAAGCCCGGAGGCGATCCCCAGCCGATGCCGAGGAAGGATCCGAAAGAGAAGAGCAGCTATTTGAGGTGATTCACCCAGGAGGAATGGGCCATGAAGATCAAATCCCTGATGGTTCCGGACCCGATCACGATCACCGAGGATGCCTCCATCGAGGAGGCCATCGACCTCATGAAGACCAACTCCATACGCCACCTTCCCGTCGTGTCGGGGGGAAACATGCTGGAGGGCTTTGTGACCCTGGCGGACCTGAAGACGGGGCTCATTCCTTCGATGCTGGCAGGGCTTTGCCTGTCGGACCTGATGATCAGGGAACCCATCACCGTGGAACCGGACAGTGACATTGAGATCGCGGCGCAGCTCATCTACAAATACAAGATCGGCGGGATTCCGGTGGTGAAAAGGGGAAAGCTGGTGGGAATCATCACCGAAACGGATATGCTGAGGGCCTTTATCGACATGATGGGGATACTCAGCGCCAGCTCGCGCATCGATGTCGTCATCGGGACGGAGCCGGGAAGCCTCAATAAGGCCATGCTGGTTGTCCAGAAGAACGGCGGTGAGATCATGAGCGTGGGGATCACGGGACAACGTGGCCGAAAGAGGACCTATCACTTCCGCCTTTACCCATGCAAGACGGGCCGCATCAAAGACGCGCTGGAAAAGCTGGGATACAAAGTG
>JAFGPH010000225.1 GCA_016926135.1 Deltaproteobacteria bacterium | reverse complement strand
GCCGATTCGGGGCTTTCACCGGTGTCGATGGGGATTCCCTACCCCATGTCGACGAACCGGAACATCCTGCTGATGGGAAAGTCGATCCTGTAGACCCTCAAGGCATTTCCGGCCAGGATCGGGGCACAATCGATACCCTCGGCGCCACCCGAGTCGAAATGCAACAATCGTCTTTGCCCATGCCTATGTCAATGCAGCACGGTTCTCGCGATGATCAGCTTCTCTATCTCCTTGGTGCCCTCATAGATTTCAACGATCTTCGCGTCTCTGTAAATACGCTGGACTTTGTGCTCGTCGAGATACCCATACCCACCGTGCATCTGAAGGGCTTCATCTGCGCATTTGACCGCCGTCTGTCCGGCAAACCATTTCGCCATGGCAATGAGCGAGGAGTCAAGTTTGCCCTGTTCCACGCTCCAGGCGGCCTCGTAATAGAGATTCCGGGCGGCTCGAATCATGGTGGCCATTTCAGCAATTTTGAACTGATTGATTTGAAAGGCAGCCAAAGGCATACCGAATTGGTGTCGCTTCTTGATGTGCTTTACCGCCTCCTCAAGTGCGGCCCGGGCAATACCGACGCCCTGTGCGGCGACTATGATCCGGCTGAGATCAAAGAACTTCATCAGCTGGGCAAACCCCTCTCCTTCTTTTCCCACAAGATTAGAGAACGGCACCCGAACGTTTGAATAGGATAACTCGGCAGTGTCGCACGCCCGTACGCCCAGTTTCCCGCGCAATTTGTTCGCTTGGAATCCCGCCCGACCGGTTTCAACGATGATCCAGCTGTGCCTTCGGTGCCTGTCAGGGTTGTCGGGATCTGTCTGGCAGAAGGTCAGAATAATGTCCGCCAGGCTGCCGTTCGTGATGAACATCTTCGACCCATTGATGATATACTCTTCGCCATCCCTGACCGCGGTCGTATTCGCGCTGCTCGTGTCCGAGCCGGCATCAGGCTCGGTGATCGCCGTGCCCATGGAGCATTCGCCACTTGCGAGTCTTGGCAGATACTTGCGCTTCTGCTCCTCTGTGCCGAAAAGATCGATCATGTCACTGCCGAACACCGAAGACAGGACAGCTAGGCCCATGCCCGCATCCACCGCCCAAAATTCCTCCATGACGAGGCAGCACGCCAGGAGACCCATGCCGGTGCCCCCGTAGGCTTCCCGGATGAACATTCCCACAAAACCAAGTTCACAAGCCTTTTTCCAGATCGAAAGGTCAAACCGCTCCTCCCGGTCCATTTCCTGGGCACGATCCCGGAATTCTCCCAGGGCAAACTCCCTTGCGGCCTTGATGATATCGTTCTGCTCTTTGGTAAGAAAAAAGTCCATCCACCCCCCCGCTCACAGATGACTATACAGAGCTACCTCATACGAGTTTCTTGAATTCCCGCTTGATAATCTTGCCCGCCGCATTCTTGGGCATGACATCGAGGAACTCAATCGTTTTTGGAGCCTTGTACCCCGCCAAGTTCTCTTTGCAGTGCAACATGATTTCCTCGGCTGTTGTCTGGGCTCCCGCTCTCTTGACCACGACCGCATGGACCCTTTCCACCCAATAGGGGTCCGGGACCCCTACCACGGCAGCCTCTAGGACCGCTGGGTGGGTGTAGAGGACGTCCTCCACTTCCCTCGGGTAGACATGCTCCCCGCCGGTGATGATCATGTCTGCCTTTCGGTCGACGATATAGATGTAACCGTCCCGATCATAGAAACCCATGTCCCCGGTGTGAAGCCAACCGCCTTTTGTTTTTGCCAGCGTACCCTCGGGGTCTTGCCAGTATTCGATCATGAGCTGTTTGCTCCTCACGAGGATCTCTCCTACCTTCTCCGCTTCCACATCCTCGCCTTCCCGATCCACAATTCGGACCTGCACCCCCATGTCCGGCCTCCCCGCGGAAGCCAGTCTTCGGCGGTCCGAGTCCGCTTTGTCCAGCAATCTGTGATCTTCTCTGGAGAGATGAGAGATGCCGGGTCCGCTTTCGCTCTGACCGTAGCCCTGGCCGAAGATCGGCCCGAAGGCGGCGATCCCACGCCTGAGGATCTCCGGCGGCATGGGAGACCCTCCATACCACATCATCTTCATGGAACTGAGATCGTACTGACCCAGGTCAGGGAGGTTCAGAATGGCGACCAACTGGGTAGGGACGAACATCATGTGGGTGGCCCGCTCATCCTGGATCGCCCGCAGCGCAGAATGAGGATCGAAGAATTTCATGAGCACGTTACACCCGCCGGTGCAGAGGAATGCCCTGAAGAAGGCATTTCCTGCGATATGGAACAGAGGGGTAATCTGAACATGGGTCTCCCCCTGCCGCAGAACCAGATCCATAATCAGTTGTTTGGTGTCCTCCATCATACGCCGGTGACTATATAGGGCGCCTCGCGGCAGCCCTGTAGTACCGCTCGTGTAGATGATGCAAACCGGGTCATCTTCGTCCACCGAAACCTGAGGCTCTTCACTGGAGGCGGTCTTGAGGAATTCCTGGTGCTCTGACATGCCCGGGGCGGCCCCTTCAAGGGAGACGAAGTATCTGACCTTCGGGAGTCGAGGCTTCAGGCGCTCCACAATCTCCAGAAATTCAGGTCCGACGAAAAGGGCTTTGGCCTCGGAATACCGGATGACATATTCGAGTTCCCCCTGCGTCAGCCGGGGGTTGAAGGGAGACGCGATCAGCCCTCCCTTCATGGCCGAACCATAGAAATCGGCAAACTCGGGGCAGTTCCACGACAGAATCCCGACCACATCCCCCTTTTTCAGGCCAAATCCCTGCAAGGCGTGAATCAGCCGGTTCACCCTGGAGTTATACTCCGAGAAGGTAATTCTGCGGCTGCCATAGACAAAAGCCGTACGATCCCGGTGGAGAAGCGAGTTTCGATATAATATGTCGGCAAAGGTGCCGACTGGATACCGTGCGAGTTCCTTCAGCAGTAAGCCCGGCATGAACACTCCCGCGACTTTTTCCGTGAATTCCTGTCTGGGGAAATGAGCTGTCAATCTATGATGTTTGATCGAGACGTTTGATTCCTTCCACCCTCAGTTCTCGCTTGAGCAGTTTTCCGACTTTCGACTTGGGGAGCATATCGCGGAACTCTATGTACTGCGGGACCTTATAGGAAGTCAGCCTCTCCCGGCACCATTTGATCAAGTCATACCCCGTGATCCCCTTGATGTCCTCTTTTAGGACGACGAACGCCTTGATTCTTTCCCCTACTGCTTGATCAGGGACCCCCACCACGCAGGCGCCAATCACAGCCGGATGCTCCTGCAGCGTCGCTTCGACCTCGGACGAGGAAATTCGATACCCTTTATGCTTTATCGTATCGGCGGTTCGATCAACAAAAAACAGGAACCCCCTTTCGTCGATATAGACGATGTCCCCCGTCCGGTACCATCTTTCCCCATCCATCTCTATAAAGGCCTTCTGGGTCTCCTCCGGTTTGTTTAGGTAGCCGGTGACCATGTAGGGTGAGGATACCAGGAGTTCCCCAGTCTCTCCAGGCCCCAGAACCTCCAGCGTCACAGAATCCACAACCCTGACATTCTTCCCGGGAAACACCTTCCCTACGCTCTTGGGGGGACTCTCAATCCCCACCGGACACATGGATATGCCGCCACCGGTTTCAGTCGTGCCATAAGCCTGATAAATGGGTCTGCCAAATTTCTCACGAAATCTCTTTTCAATTTCAACCGGCATGACGTCCCCGGCCGACATCCAGCATTCCACGGAGCCAAGATCATACTGATCCAGTCTTTTGTGCTCCAGTATCATCCTGTAGACGGCCGGAACCCCTATCATGGACTTCGCCTTGAACCGTTCGATGCAGACACATATAGCGTCAAGGGTTGGCCTCGGATGGAGGATCAGCGCGCCCCCGCCCAGGAGTAACCCCAAACCAACACTCTGTCCCAGAATATGAAACAGTGGGACGCCGCACATCAGAACGTTTTTTTCGGGTGGAAAGAGAGGCACAAGGGATTCCATGGTCAACCGACACTGTGCCAGAAAGAGATCCACATTGATGGGAACGCCTTTTGGGCTCTTCGTTGTGCCCCCGGTGTAGAGGATTTCGATAACTTCTTGATTTCGGCACAGCGCGAACAGGCTCTCCGAACTTCTGCCTCCAGACGATAGATCACCCAGTAAGGAGGTATTCTCCCCATGACTTATTTCCCCCTTCGGCACCACATCGAAGGCCCTGCCGCAGAGTCTTTTCCACCAAGGAAGAAAGTCGGAAATCCTGGCAACGAAGATGCGCCTGATACTGGTTTCAGGCAAGACCTTGGCCACATAGCCGAAATTGGTGTCAGCACAGACGATTGCATTTGCATCGCTATCGTTGGCGATATACTTGAGATCATACGGTGTGAAAATGGGCGTTATGGGAATGCACACCCCCCCTATTTTCTGAATACCCAGCCAGACAACCACCCACTGGATACCATGCGGAATGTAGATGATGACTCTGTCTCCAGGTCGCACCCCTTGATCCAGCATCGCGGAAGCGAAGCGCTCGGCCAGGTCTTTCACTCTGCGATAGGAATACTTCGTCCCCAGATAGATGATTGCCGTTCTGTCGCCTTGCTTTTCCGCCGTTGTCTTGAACACATCGAATATGTTTTTATCGCCGGACATGAATTCAGACTCCAAAATAAGCGGCTTTCACCTCTGGATTGTCTATCAGCTCACTTCCTGTGCCCGTCATTGTGAGCATGCCGTTTTCGATGACGAATCCTCTTTCCAATATGGGCAACACGGGCCGGGCAAATTGCTCGGTGATCAGAATGGTGTTCTCTCCCCTCTCCTTCAGGTTCTTGATGGCCTTCACCAGGATAGATTGCATGTGCGGGCTCAACCCAAGAAGAGGTTCATCCAGCAAGAGCAGGATGGGCTTTACGATCAGAGCCATGCCAATGGACAACATCTGCTGCTCGCCGCCGCTCAAAAACCCGGCTTTCCTGCTCTTCAAATGGGACAAAGCCGGAAAGAGGTGAAACACAGATTCTATGCTCTTCCTGTCTTCAGATGATCTTCTCAGGTAGGTGGCTATCCTCAGATTCTCCATCACATCGCTATCCGCAAAGATCGGATGCCTTTCCCGGGCAAGGACTATTCCTTTCTTGGCCCTCTCGTAGGGCTTCGTTTTCGTAATGTCTTCGCCTCTGAATACAACTTCCCCGTACACAGTAATTCGCTCGCCGCCTCTTCTTTGCTCCTTTATCCTCATATCCTCGATGAGACCCGAGATTGTATTCATCAAGGTCGTCTTTCCCGCGCTGTTGGATCCGATGACTCCGACAATCTCGCCTTCGTTGATCCTCATGCTGAAGTCATTCAAAGCCAGGGCATTTTCGAAAAACACCATCAGATTTTTTACTTCCAACACTTCAATCTACCTCGCTTCCCAGATAGGCTTTCTTCACTTCCTCGCTTTGCATAACCTCTTTGCCCGCCCCCTCGGCAATCTTCTCACCATAGTTAAGGACAATGACTCTGTCCGCTATTCTGAAAAGCTCTTTCAGCCTGTGTTCAATCATGATGATCGTCTTCCCTTCCACTCTCAGCTTCTCAATGATCGGCAGGATCGTCGCCACCTCAGCAAGGCTCAACCCTGAAAAGAGCTCGTCCAGAATCACGATGTCAGGTTGCAGTGCCATCACCTTCGCCAATTCCAGCTTCTTCAGGTAACCCTGTGGAAGAACGCTTGCCGCCTTGAAAGCCACGAAAGAATCCCTTTCGAAACCCACCTCTTCCAGGAGATCCAGCGCTACCGCGTCGCGGTCTCCGTATTTCCCGCCCAAAAGCCGCTTCACTCTTGGGGAATAGAGGGAGACCACAATGTTCTTGAAGGCCGGGAGTTGATAGAAGGGCCTGACCATCTGAAAAGTTCTGGCGATTCCGAGCCGAGAGATCTCAAACGCAGGAGAATTGGTAATATCCCGGGATTTGAATACTATTTTCCCCGAAGTCGGTCTGACAAAACCTGTGATCAGATTCACCAGGGTGGTCTTCCCTGAGCCGTTAGGTCCAATAATCCCCAGAAGCTCTCCCTGTTTCAGACTGAAACTGATGGAGTTCACCGCCCTGACGCCACCAAAGGATTTCGAAAGCTTGTAGATCTCGAGCAGCGAGGGTGCATTCATCTTTCGACCTCAACCAGCCTCTCAAACTGAAAGTACTTCTGTTTGATGTAATGAAAAATGCCTTCCGGCAAGGCAACCACAAAAACCAGCAGGAAGATTCCATACAAGGCTACCCGAAGTCCGCCAAGACCCCGTAACACCTCTGAGAGCGGCACCAGAATGAAGGCCCCCAGCATGGAGCCGGCAAAAGTCCCTACCCCCCCGACCACTGCCGCGCCGATGGGCAGCATTGAATACTCCAGCGAAAACATCGCCATTCCCACAACCATGTAGGTATGGCTCATGAATGCACCGGCAAAGGCCCCTACCGAGGCCGAGAGGAATAAACAAAACATCTTGTACCAGAAAATATTGAACCCGCTGCTTAAGACGGACACGTCATTGTCTTTTATGCCTTTCAAAACCAGGCCAAAATCCGATCCCATCAACCTTCTGAAGCCGAAAAGCACAACCACTACGACAGCCAGAACGAGGTATAATTCAATCCATTTTGACGCAATTGGCTCCAGACCGCTAATTCCCTCCGTCCCGCCAAAAATCTTGGTCGCCTCAATGATTCTCACCAGCATCATCGGCAAAATCATGGTGACCATGGCAAAATAGATCCCCCTCAATTTCAGCACAGGCGCAAGAATAGCCGTGCAAATCAAACCACCCGTGATCGTCGCTATCGGGATCGTCACGATCACGGGCAAGCCAAGCCTGTGATTCATGATTCCGGCAAGATACGCCCCCACCCCAAAAAAGAGGGATTGGCCCAGGGAGACCATTCCGGCCTGCCCGAGAATGTCCCAGCTCATGGCCAGCAATGAGAAGATGGCCACCGAGAGCAGGACCTTTTGCCAGTAAGGCGGTAATAGCAAGGGCAGCACGATCAAGCCGAGAATAGGCAGGAGCCGAGGACCTGAAAGATAGAGCATCTCCCTCCAAGACAGAAGGGCCGATATGTCTTCGGAAAGCACCTTTATACCCCTGTCAATTCGCTCCTTCCGTTTG
>JAFGPH010000224.1 GCA_016926135.1 Deltaproteobacteria bacterium | reverse complement strand
TTGATCAACCCGGCCTTCTCATTGATCACGGCCAGTGGATTGTTGATCTCGTGGGCTACGCCCGCGGCAAGGCGACCGATGGATGCCATTTTGTTAGAGTATTCGATTTGATGGAGAACCGCTACCCGTTTCTGATCCGCCAGGAGGATCCTGTTCACGAGGTAGGTCGCTACCCCGAGGATCACGAACAGGATCACCGTCACGCTCACAGCAAGGAACCCGGCAAGCTTTATGCGTGTATCGTACCACGGCCCCATCAATTCGGGTTTCTCCTTGACAATCATCAGGATGAAAGGGGTTTCCTCGATATAGGCATACCCGATGATCAGGGGGACGGAACCCTGTTCCCATGTTTCCAATACCTCCGTCTTCCCGGAGTAGGCAGGAACGGGAAGCGGAAGGTTTTCGAAAACGCCCCCGTAGAAGGTCGAGGGAGTCTGAAGTCTCCCCTCCCGATTGATCAAAAAGGCCTCCCCTTTGCGCACGCTCATCTCGACGGCGGAAAGCAGATCATTAAAACTTGCCGTATCCAGGGTAGCGCGCAGCACATAACTCAGGCCGCTCCCCATCTCACGTTTGACGGCGATGACCAGGTGCGGCACATTTCTAAATCCGAGAAAGACGTCGCTGATATAAACCCCTTTTTGCATGACATGCTTGTACCAAGCCTGCGTGCTGTAATCGACGCCCACCAGATCATAGGGGCCCACATAGATCCTCTGATATCCAAAGGGGTCGATCACGCCCAGGTCTACGAATCCGCCGAAGGAGGTTTTGAGGTCCTCCAGCAATTGCGTCAACCGGGCTCGGCTATTCAACTCCTCGAATCCGTGGTGCTTGGCGACGAAATCGAGCGCGGATTTTCGTTCGCTCAGGAAGAAGGATATGGAACGTCGGGTGTTGGAGACCAGCCGCGCCGTCTGAAGGAGAATTTCGCTCTCTACGGAATTCTGGGTCACCTTGTAATCGATGGCTGTCATCACGATGAGAGGGATAAGGGCCACTCCTGCAGTCAACAACACGGCCTGGTACCACATGCGGCGGACGTTGAAGAGGGACTTGTACGGCCCTGATCCCCCTTGCGAGGCGATCCAGAACTTGGGGATCCTGTCCCCTAGGCCGAACCTGCGGAGCAGTTTCGGGATCCGTGTTGCGTGCGCGTTCACTCGCCTAGCCCTTGCCCTGCCTTTTTGCGGACTCTTTGGTCAGCCTGATCTTTTCGTTTGCCTTTTTCAGGGTATCGCTGAGCACATCAATGTCAACCGGCTTTTGAAGGTACGCAAAGGCCCCCAGCCGCATGCACGTCTCCCTGTCCGCGTCAGACCCGTGACCCGTCAGGATGATCACTTCGATCTCGGGCCGGGTGGCCTTGACCCGCCGCAGGACTTCGATACCATCGATCCCGGGCATCTTGAGGTCCAGAATCATAACCTCAGGCTCATCCTCGCTCACCATGTTGAGCGCCGATTCGCCATCATAGGCGACGGCGGAGCCCATATCCCTCATCTGCAGGCGTTCCGACAGGGCCTGAACGAACTCCCGCTCGTCATCCACGAGCAGGACCTTGGATGGAAGTTCAAAGTCGAACTTCCTGTAAACGTCCGGCTGGTAGAAATCCTTGCCCACCTTTGTCTCCACCGAGGTAACGCCGGGCACACGCTCTGCCACGGACCGGAGTTCATCTTCCAACCGGCTCAGCATCAGGACATGTTTGTTGATGGTCAGAATGGCATGCCCGTTTCTCGCATTCACGCCCACATGATGACCTTCTTCGGCCAGGGCCACCTCAACCCGGGCTGCCACCAGGAAGTCCCGCACCGTTGCCTCGGATTCAGGAGTCACCCTGAGGGCTTCCGCTGCTACGCTTTTGGCCATGAGAAAGGCCGCTTCCCGGGGGTTCTTCTTGTCCATGGGAACGACGATATCATACAGGGAAGGGTCCCAGGGATCGTCCCGACCGGCGAGGCTCCGGACCCATAGGGCTCTGTCTTCGTCGTCCTTGCGAATCCGTTTGAGGGCCTCTTTTTCGGAGAGCGGGTGTTCCTGGAGGGCCAGGGACACCCGATAGCTCATGTCTGCAATGATGCATACCCTCAGGGCGTGGCTCACTTCTCTCGGGACGAGATGCGCTGTGAAGCCTCTGATCAGGAAGTTGTCTTCGAGGAGAATGTCCGCAAGGGCAAGCCTCATGTGGGCGATGGAGCGCTCCTTCTCGTGCGTGAACTTGTTGAATACGGAAGTTCTGGCCGAGAAGGCCTTGGCAAGTTTGCTTTCCCCCATCCCGGAGGTTTGACTCGCCCTGGCGATCACATCCTCATCCCTGGCAAGCCGATATCCGGTTATAGAGATCGTTTCCTGAACAACGGGCTCTTCGTTGCAGTAGCTTCCAGTGAACATCGTCATGACAGGCATTTTGAATTCCCCCGTAAATCTCCTTATTCAGTTTGAACGCAGGCAAAGAGTAGAGGGCAGGTCTCCTCTTCGACACCCCTGTGGGCTTCCCCGTGCACGGTTCGGACGGCCTTTTCCATGGTCGGGAAGAGGTGGTCCACCCCAATCTTCTCCCTGAGGTGCGTGCGACTGAGCACATCCATCACCGCTTCATTGACCCCGCTCAGCGAAACATCCACCCCGGCGCTCCTGATCCTGTCTACAAGGAGAGAGAGGGTTTCCTCGCCGGATGCGTCGATATCGTTGATTCCGTTCGAAACAATGATGATGTGCTTGAGCTTCCGTCTCTTTCTCATCGTGTCCATCACCTTGTCTTCCAGGTAGCTCGCATTGGCAAAGAAAAGCGGGCCGTCGAACCGCACCATGGCAATGTACGGACACTCCTTGAGAGAATGGGTCGAGGTGCACCGGAAAGCCTCGTCTTCGTGTCGGGACAAGGTTGCCACCGTTGGTCTCATGCTCTTGTAAAGGAAGACGAGCAGGGAAAGGAGCACCCCCAGCATGATCCCTTTATCGAGGTGGGGGGCAAAGGCGAGGGTGGAGAGAAAAGAGATGATGGATATGGCCCCATCGTACCACTTCGCCTCCCAGGCGTGAACGAAACCGGAAACATTGATCAGACCCACCACGGCCATCATGATAACCGCGGCCAGAACGGATTGGGGCAGATGGTAGAGGAGAGGCGTGAAGAAGAGGAGGGCAATGATGACGGTCAAAGACGTGAAGACGCTCGAGAGGCCAGTCAGGGCGCCGGACTGAAGATTGACGGCCGAGCGTGAAAACGAGCCGGACGTGGGGTAACTGCTGGCCAGGGACCCGAGGATGTTCGCCAGGCCCTGGCCGATCAGCTCCTGGTTGGGGTCCAGCCTCTGGCCGGTCTTGGCGGCCATGGCCTTTGCGATGGAAATGGCCTCCATAAAACCCAGCAGTGAGATAATGGCTGCAAAAGGGAGAAGATGCATCACGACGCCCGCGTCGATCCGCGGCATGGACAAGGCAGGCAGTCCACGGGGGATGGTTCCGACCACATCCCCCCCGCCGGACAGCACGAGGGCTTCCCTATTCAAGGCACCTTGGCCCACCTTGATGCGCCAGCACCGCCCGTCCGTCTTCATCCCTGAAGGGGCTTCCCCCTGCCGGTAAAAGACCATGGACCCGTCCTCACGCTCCACTCCTTCAAAAAGAAACCGCCTCAGTTCCTCTCGTTGAAGGTGAAGCCTGTGCTTCAGATCCCCGATGTTGAAGCCCAGCACACTCATGGCGTGCTCCGCATCCAGTAACCCTAGCATGTCGTGGCTTTTGCTCGCCGTATCAAGTGCCCTCGTCACCTCTGTGCGCTCTCTCTCCAGTGAGGCAAGGGTGGTCATGTTCTCCTTGTACCCCTGGATTCCCGTTAGGACCTCTTTGCAGTCGATGGAGGACAATTTCACGGTTCGATTATGCTCAAACCCGGTTGCCCAGGAGAGGACCGTTGTCACCAGGACCGCAACGAGCACATTGGGAATCTTGGGAGAGATCCGCTTCAGTCCGTACATAATGGCAAAGGCCAGGGCCCCCATGAAGAAGGTGGGCCAGTGGGTGTAGTGGTTGGCCTCCTGGAACACGCGTACCACGGTCTCGTAGTGATGCTCCGCATTGTCCACACTCACCCCGAAGAGCTTGGAGAGCTGCGAGGACGCAATGATGATGGCAGCCGCGTTGGTGAAGCCGTTCACCACGGGGTGGGAGAGGAAGTTCACCACCACGCCCAGACGCAGGAGACCCAGCCCGAACTGGAAGACACCCACCATAAGAGCCAAGAGGATAGCATAGGCAATGTAGCCTTCGCTCCCCGAGGTAGCGAGGGGCCCCAGGGAGGCCGAGGTCATGAGCGAGACCACGGCAACCGGTCCGGTTGCAAGCTGACGGCTCGAACCAAAGAGTGCTGCGGTCATGGGGGGAAGGAAAGATGCATACAGCCCGTAATAGGCGGGGAGGCCGGCCAGCTGTGCATAGGCCATCGACTGGGGTATGAGCACCAGCGCAACGGTCAGACCCGATATCGCATCCAGCCTCAGGATCTCAAATCGGTAGTCCTGAAACCACTTCAGAAAGGGGAAGATTCTAGTAAGCATGTGCTTCTCCGACCTCAGCCTCCGGGTTGTTTTCCAATATTCGGTGGCATGCCTCCAGCATCTCGTTGTAGAGGGCGCCGGCATCGTAAAGTTTGAAGGTATGAAATTTCACCAACCCATCCACCATGGAGAAGATGATCAGGGCCGTTTTGCGCGGAGCCAGTTTCCTGATGGATTGATCTTCCTGGCCGCGCACAACGGCATGCTCGAAGATATCTATGAAGCAATTATAGATGTCTTCCAGGTATCCCCTGCAAACGGGGTTCACCTCAGAGAGTTGGTACAAATCGTAGCGGTGGAGGAGCAGGAACCCGTCCTCCAAGGCCCCTGCAAGGGTGAGGTAAAAGGAGATGGCGCCTTCCATCATTTCCAGGCCGCTCCCATACTCCCTTTGGGCGCTATATTGCTCATATTCCTCCAGGATACCCTTTTTTAGGCGATCCAGGATGGAGACGAAGAGATCTTCCTTGGTTTTGAAATGATAAAAGATGGTCCCCTCTGCCGCGCCGGTGAGGCGGGAAAGATCGGCCATGGAGGTCTCCCTGAATCCCTTTTCGGAGAAGAGCCTGGC
>JAFGPH010000223.1 GCA_016926135.1 Deltaproteobacteria bacterium | reverse complement strand
GTTTCGGCCCTCTCACACGCCTTTGACGTGCCCAAGGCGGAACGGCGTCACCCGGGCAAAAAGACGCCGGAGGCACGCTGAGATGAAATGATGGAAAAGACGGCCTTCGATGAAAAGGACTGGCGCTGGAGGGTATTCGACTCCCTATCCTTTCCGACACTCATCCTGCGTCCGGACAGGTTGATCGTCACGGCCAATCAGCGGTTTTTCGACAAATCCGGGGTTCGTCCGGAGGATATCATCGGCAAGACCTGCCACGAGATCTTCTACGGCTTAAAGGAGCCCTGCTCCAGCGATCTCTGCCCCCTTCCGAAGGTCCTCGTGACCGGCGAAGGAAGCTCCATCCTCCGGGAGGTCACACGCGAACACGGCCAAAAGGCATGGGAGGACAGGGTCTTCTCTCCCATACGGGACGATGCCGGCAACGTGATCTACATCATGGAAAGTCTTCGGGACGTGACCCGGGTCAAGACCCTCGAGAGGAAACTCGAAGAAACCAGGGAATTTTTGGAAAAGGTCATCCAGAGCTCCGCCAGTGCCATCGTAGCAGCGGATATGACCGGAATGATCCTCCTCATGAACGACGCTGCCGAAAGGCTCTTCGGTTTTTCCCTCGACCCCTCAAAGGGGAAGAGGAACGTGGTGGACATTTACCCCCCCGGCAAAGCCAAGGCCCTGATGCGGGAAATGCGGGACGGGAGCAGGGGTGAGAAAGGGAAACTCCCCCCGACCAAGGTCAGCATTCTCAGTGCCGAAGGGGAAGAAATCCCCGTGGAGGTTACCGCCGCCATCATTTACGAGGAAGGGAAGGAAGTGGCCACCATGGGGATTTATAACGATCTCCGGGAAAGCCTGGCCGTGGAAAGGGCTTTGAAAGAAACCCAGGCACAGCTTGCGCAATCCGAAAAACTGGCATCCCTGGGGCAACTGGCCGCCGGGGTCGCCCACGAAGTCAACAACCCGCTCACGGGCATTCTCATGTACTCGGGCATGGCCCTGGAAACGCTCGAAGAGGGACACCCCCTGACCAAGCATCTCACCTGTATCATGGAGGACGTAAACCGCTGCAAGGGCATTGTGCAGAACCTCCTTGCCTACAGTCGGCGCTCGAAACCGATGCTCGGCATCATCGCGCTGAACGCCCTGGTGGATCAGGGGATGAATCTCATCCGGGATCAGAGACTCTTTGCGAACATCGCGGTTCTCAAAGAGCTTTCGGAGGAAATGATCCTGATCCGCGGAGATCGAAACCGGCTCACACAGGTCATCATCAACCTGGTGCTGAACGCATGTGCGGCCATGAATGGGGAAGGAGTCCTGACTTTACGGACCTGCCGGGACAAGCAGGACAAAAAGGCATTTTTCGAAGTTTCGGACACGGGGTGCGGCATTCCGGAGGAAAATCTCCCGAAGATCTTCGATCCCTTTTTCACCACCAAAGAGCCCGGAAAGGGCACCGGGCTCGGCCTGAGCACCTCCTACGGGATCGTCCAGGAGGCGGGAGGCCGCATCACCGTAAAGGAAACCGGTCCCCAGGGTACGACCTTTCGCGTAGAACTGCCGCTCTATGTTCCTTTGGCCTATCCGCTGGGGGGCAATGCGCAGGACTTGAACAACAACGGGGGAATCCCGACATGACGAAGGAAAAACCAAGAGGTCGCGGGTACGGTATTAAGATCCTGGTCGTGGATGATGAGGAGCGCATCCGGGATGCCTGCCAGATGATGCTCGTGAACGAAGGGTATGAAGTGGCCCTCGCGGAAAACGGATTCGCGGGCCTGAAAAAGATCGAAGAAGAGCACTTCGACATTCTTCTCCTCGACCTGATGATGCCGGGAATGAGAGGCATCGACCTTCTGACCCATGTCAAAGACAAGCATCCGGACACGCTCGTCATCGTCATCACGGGATACGCCACCCTGGAGCACGCGATTGAGGCCATGAAAAAGGGCGCCTTCGATTTTGTCTCCAAGCCCTTTTCACCCCAGGACCTGAGATCCGTTACCGGCAAGGCGATCGAGTACATCCGAACCCTCGAGGACATTGCCCATGAAAAATCCCGCATGGGGGTTCTGATCAATCATATCTCGGACGGTGTCATGGCGACCGATGCACAGAAGCGGGTGGCCCTGGCCAACCCTGCGTTTCTCAAGATGACGGGACATCCCGGGGATAGCGTCATCGGGAAACCGGTGACGGACCTGATCCAAAATGAAAGTCTGCTTCAGGTGATTGACAAGGCCCTGGCCATGCCGGCCGAGGAATTCGGGGAAGTCACGGAGGAATTGGCCGAAGGCACGCTCGACGACAAAGGGGAAAGCGTTCTGGCCGTTCGATGTGTGCCCTTCCGGGACCGACTGCACCGCAATCTGGGGACCGTCACCGTCATGCATGACATCACGGCTTTGAAGAAAATGGATCAAATGAAGTCGGACTTCGTCTCCATGGTGGCCCACGAAATCAAAGGCCCCATGAACTCCGTTCTGGCCCTGGTGAAGGTGATCCGGGACCGCCTGGCCGGAGACCTCACGGAAAAGCAGGAGGAACTCCTGGGCAGGGTATCCGAGAAAATCAAGGGGCTGGCGGACATGACGGCGGAGCTTCTTGACCTTTCCAAAATCGAGTCGGGTCTCATTACCATGGAAAAAGAGAAACTTCACATCGAACCCCTCCTCCGCGACCAGGTCGCCTTTCACCTGCCCAAAGCGGAGGCCCGGAAGATCCGTCTGAGTTTGGCGCCGCTGCCGGAGCTGGCTCCCGTGCTGGCGAACCAGCGATCCCTGGAGGAAGTCGTCTCGAACCTGATCGGCAATGCGATCCGGTACACCCCCGAAGGGGGAAGCATCCTCCTGTCGGCCGCCGCGGATGGAGAAAGAGTCCGGATCAGCGTTCAGGACACGGGTTTTGGGATTTCGAAGGAAGAACAGGAGCGGATCTTCGAGCGTTTTTACCGCGTGAAAACCGATCAGACGAGGTTCATCGCCGGAACGGGTCTCGGCCTGGCCATTGTGAAAAGCATCGTGGAAGCCCACAACGGCGCCATCCGGGTGGAAAGCGAGCCGGGCAAAGGCAGCACCTTTCACGTGTACCTGCCTGCCATGCGGGCATAGGCAATTCATTTCCCCTTCCATTCGGGTTTTCGCTTCTGCAGAAAGGCATTCACTCCCTCCTTGGCATCCTCCGTGACGCTCAGGCCGGCGAAAAGCTCATTGGAGTACGCCAGGGCTTTACCGTATTCCATGTCGGACATGCCGTAGAAGGCCTCCTTCCCCATCTGAAGGGCAACCGGGCTTTTTTCCGCCAGTTTGTACGCGAGGGCCATGGTTTCCTCCTCCAGCCTGTCGGCAGGCGCCACCCTGTTGACCAGGCCCCAGCGTTCCGCATCCGCGGCATCGATCAGGTCGCCGGTCATGAGCATCTCCAGGCATCGCTTTCGACCCAGGGACCGGGCCAGCGGAACCGCCGGGCCCATGCAGAATAGACCCACGTTGATGGCCGTGGTTCCGATTTTGGTCCCTTCGGCGACAACGGCGAGGTCGCAGGCGGCAATCAGGCCCGCCCCGTTTGCCACGGCATAGCCGTGGGCGGAGGCAATCACGGGTTTCTTCATGGAGGCGATGATGTGGATCATGCGCTCCATGAGCCCGACCCATTCCCTGTACTCCTGGAGCGTCTTGCCATGGAATTCGGAGATATCGATGCCGGTGCAGAATGCCTTGCCTGCACCCCGGATGACCACGACCCGCAAGGTCTTGTCGGTCTCCAGTTCCAGAAGGGCCTTACAGAGCTCCCGGGCAAGCAGCGAGTTGAAGGTGTTGTAGTGCTCGGGCCGATTCAGGGTGATGATGCC
>JAFGPH010000222.1 GCA_016926135.1 Deltaproteobacteria bacterium | reverse complement strand
TTTCGCATCTCATCTTCAGGCCGTCTTTGCATGACCCTCAATCGCAAAGTCCTCGAAATCCCGCCATGGCGGGATTCCTGTGGCTTTGCTCAATCGAGTCATGCAAATCCAACCCAAATCTGAGCGCCCATTCTGTGAATTTATTTTTGCGCGACCCCTTACTTTGCGAGAGGGTTGATGTCGTTGAAGGTTCTAAAACCTAAAACGCCTTGACACTTCTTCTGCTCCTCCACGCATGAAGAAGCAGCGCAGCAAGTACAAAGATCCCCTGGACAATTCCGCTCAGGGAGGAATCCACTTGGAGCATCATGGGGAGTTGAATGCTTCCCACGGTGAGACAAACGAAGAAAAAGGCGATGGCCGGGGCGCCTCCAATTCGAAAATTAGACAACATGACCACGAGCAGGGCCAGGTATCCATAGTTGCTGGATATGGAGGGGATGAGGCGATGATAAACGCCCGCCACCTGAAAGGTTCCCGCAAGCCCCGCACAGGCCCCGGCCAGACCCATGGCGATCAGGAAGTAGCGATTCGGTTTGAGCCCGTGGAGATAGGCCGCCCGGGGGTTGTTTCCGATCCCTTTCAGGGCCAGCCCGAGTCTTGTTCGGCTCAGGACCCAGCCCGTCACCAAAAGCGTCCCGATGGTCAGGACAAGTCCCAGGGGACTAAGCCGCAATCCTTGAAAGGTGGAGAGCCAGAGGGCATGGGGGAAGACCTCTGTCCCGCTCATGGAGGCCACCCCCGGTCTTTTCCAGGGGCCGAAGATGAGCCAGAGGGTAATGCCTTGGGACACGAAGTTGAGCCCCAATCCGCCGAAGATCTCGTTCACCCCTCCCCTGGTCTTGAGAAAACCGGCAAAAACGGCCCAGAGTGCCCCTCCCATCATCCCCCCCAAAAAGGCAAGAAGGATGATCAGGACCGGAGAGCCGCTTCCCACTCCCATCCGAAGAACGGCTGTGGCAAAGACGGCCCCGGCGACAACCTGTCCTTCCACGCCGATATTCCAGAGTCCGACCCTGAAGCTGAAGACCAGGCCGCAGGCACAAAGGGTAAGGGGAATCCAGCCGGTCAGGACCTGGCCCACCTTGATCCAGGATCCCAGGGAACCGAGAAACAGGTACTTGAATGCATCGAGAGGCGGTGCACCCACTACCAGGAGGATAAAGGCGGTCAAAAGGAGGACCCCTCCGAACATCAGCAGAATTTCAAGAAGGGTTTGATGAATCCCCCTTATGTGCATTCCCTGATCCACCATTCCCTATACCCTTCCCGCGATGGCACGGCCCAGTTCATCCAGATTGGTATCGCAGGTCCTCACATCTCTCACCAAAGCGCCGTTAAAGAAGACCAAAACCCTGTTCGCGACCTGAATGATCTCCTCCAGCTCTGCGGAGGAAAACACGATTCCGGTCCCCCTGGAGACATATTCCATAAGATGCTCCCACACCCATCGAACCGATTCCACATCCAGGCCCCTGGTGGGATTTTCCAGAAGAAGAAGCAGAGGTTCTTCGGGCATAAGGGAAAGGAGCAGTCTTTGCTGATTGCCTCCCGAGAGGGATTCGGCGGTGGAAGCGGGCTTGCCCATGATCCTGAAATGCGTGATATGCTCCTGTGCTTCCTCGCGTGCCAGGGACCAGGGGATTCGGATGCCTTTCTTCTGTCGGAGGGCGAAGTGTTCCGTGATGGTGAGCCCGGGGATCAACCCTTCCTCCAGCCTGGCGGTGGGCAGGAAGGTAACGCCCCGTTCCCTGAAGTCATGATAGTCCCGGCCTGTCACATCCCCTCCATGTACCTGGATTTTTCCCTCCAGGGGTCGGCTGAGGCCAGAAGCAAGCCTCAGAAACACATCCTGCCCGCTCCCGGCAAGTCCGGCAAGTCCGACTACTTCCCCTTCCCTTATGGCAACGGTGCACTTCCGCAGCCCGGCACGTCCTCCGGCACCTGAAATACCGTCCATGGCAAGGATCACCCGGCCGTGATTGGCTGTGATGCAGGTGGGGGGGGCAGGCACGGCGCCGAACATCCATCCCAGGATTTTGGCCGTATTGAAGGGGCGCTCCATCTCCCCCGTGACCCTGCCCTGACGCAACACGGTGAGTCTGTCGCAAAGGGCCTCCACATCTTCGAGCTTATGGGAAACCAGAAGAATAGTCTTACCCTCGGAGGCCAATTTACGGAGGGCTCCGAAAAGGACCTCCCTCTGAAGGCTGGAGATGCCCGTGGTGGGCTCATCCAGAATCAGGACCTCCACTCCCAGGGCCAGGAGTCTCAAGAGCTCGAGCTGCTGACGCTCCCCAACGGTGAGGCGTCTTACGGGATACCCGGGATTGAGGTCAAACCCGAAGGAATCGGCCAGGGCCTTTAACTGCCGCCCATGATCGGATACCCGTTGAAAGAAACCCCGGGTGCGCCCCATCATAAAATTCTCAATGACCGTCATGGATGGGAAATCAAGTGGATCCTGATACAGCATGCCGATGCCTTGGCGTGTTGCCAGGGACGGGCCCTTGTACTCCACCGCGCGCCCGTCCAGGAGGATGATGCCACCGGTCTTGGTCGCGTATCCGGCCAGGACCTTCATGAGCGTGCTTTTCCCCGCCCCGTTTTCTCCCAGGATGCCATGAACGGTACCGGGGGCAATCTCCATGGTGATCCCGTCGTTCGCGCGGGTCTTCCCGTAATGCTTGTGTATGTCTTGAAGGGCAATATGCATGGAGCGGGTCTCACGGGCCGGACAGGATGGGATCACCCGGTGATGATCCTCTCCTTTTTTAGGAATATCACGCGTACCAAACCGCCGGGATATAAAAAAATCGTAACCGTTTAGCCCTTTGCAAAATTTGCTGTGGATGTGAAT
>JAFGPH010000221.1 GCA_016926135.1 Deltaproteobacteria bacterium | reverse complement strand
GGCAGGACCCCGACGTGATCATGGTGGGCGAGATGCGGGACCACGAGACCGTGGCCACCGGGATCGAGGCCTCCCTTACCGGCCATCTCGTTTTCAGTACCCTCCACACGAACAGCGCCCCCGAGACCATCACCCGACTCCTGGACATGGGCATGGATCCCTTTAACTTTGCGGATGCGCTCCTGGGCATCCTGGCCCAGCGTCTCTGCAGGACCCTGTGCAAGGACTGCAAGGAGAAGTACCATCCCTCCAGGGAGGAGTACGATGCCCTGGAGAGGGCCTATGAGGGCGACTTCGATGCCCTGGGGTTCCCTTACAACGACGATCTCGTGCTTTACAAGCCCAAGGGTTGTACCAAGTGCGGGAACACGGGATACAGGGGCAGGACCGGTCTCCACGAAATCCTGGCCGGCACGGACAAGATGAAGAATCTGATCCAGGGCCGGGCCAAGATGGAGGAACTCAGGGATCAGGCCGTGAAGGACGGCATGACCACCCTGATGCAGGACGGCATCCGGAAGACCATGCTGGGGATAACGGATCTGCTTCAGGTCAGGAAGGTGTGTATCAAATAGGGCGCAAGGGTCACGGTGCAAGGTGCAAGGCGAAAGGACTCTTTTCCTCTTTCCTTGAACCCTGAACTTTGTACCTTGAGCCTTTCCTCATGGATACTGTCCGGGCCGCAGCAGCCCTGCTGTCTCGTCCAGCCCGAACATGATGTTCATGTTCTGGACCGCGCTCCCCGCCTGCCCCTTCACCAGGTTGTCGATTATGCTGATGACGATCAGCCTGCCCGTCCTGTCATCCACGTTCACCAGGAGATTGCAGAAGTTGCTCCCCCGCACGTCGGCCGTGGTAAGCACCTTCCCAGGACCGAAAACCCTCACAAACGCCTCACTCCCGTAAAATGACCTGTAGGCTTCCTCCGCGGTTCCGGCATCCTCGCCTGCCTGGAGCTGCCCGTAGATGGTCGTCAGGATGCCTCTGCAAAGGGGGATGACATGGGGGGTAAAGGTGACCCGGATATCGTTGCCGGCCACGAGGCCGCACTCTCGCTCAATCTCGTAGACATGCTGGTGCCCGGAGATCCTGTAGGCATTCATGGCGTCATAGCGGGCCGGGTAGTGGAAGGTGGGGTTGGGGGTTTTTCCCGCGCCTGAGACGCCGGTCTTGGCGTCACAGATGATCGATCCGGTCTCAATGAGCCCTGACTTGAGTGCCGGCGCCAGGCCGAGGATGCAGCTCACGGCAAAACAGCCCGGGTTTCCTACCAGGTCCGAGCCCGCGATTTCCTTCCTGTGAAGTTCGGCCAGGCCATAGACCGAGCGGGGCAGGAGGTCGGGGGAGGCGTGGTCCTGGGGCTTGCCGATCCTGGCGGCATAGCCTTTGTACGTGTCCGGATCGTTGAAGCGAAAATCGCCGCTGTAGTCCACCACCTTGACGCCCTTCGCGACCCAGGAACGGGCCTCCCTCTGGCCCACGCCGTCGGGCGTGGCGAAGAAGACCACGTCGAAGTCATCCGGCCGATTCGGATCCGCCGGATCCATGATGGGCAGGTCGCAGAAGCCCTTCAGGTGGGGGTAGAGGTCGCTGATGGGTTTGCCTACGTCCTGTTTGTCGATGAGGGCATGGATCTCCGCCCCGGGGTGGCCCAGCAGAAGCTCGATGGCCCCGCACCCTCCATACCCGCCCGCACCGATGATTCCAACCATGATCTTGGCCATAGGTTACTCCTCTCCTTGCAACTTGAACCCTCTACCTTGCACCCTGTTTGTTGATCACACATTGAACCGGAACTGCATGATGTCGCCGTCCTGAACGATGTATTCCTTCCCCTCCAGATGAACGTGCCCCGCCTTCCTGGCCTCGGGAATGGAGCCGGAGGTCCTGAGATGCTCCAGCGAGACCACCTCGGCCCGGATGAAACCCTTCTTCATGTCCGAGTGAACCGTGCCTGCCGCCTCCAGGGCGGGTGTGCCCCTGGGGATCGTCCACGCCCTCACCTCGTCGTTCAGCACGGTGAAGAAGGAAACGAGGTTCAGAAGTTCATAGGAGTCCCGGATGACCCTGTCCAGGGCGGACTCCTGAATGTGGTATTCCTCCCGGAACTCCCCGGCCTCCTCAGGCGGCATGGACGCGATCTCCATCTCGATCCGGCCTCTCACCACGGTCCGTTCCACCTTCTCCGGGCTTGTCTTCCAGTCGGGCATGGATTCGTCGTCTTCATCGTTGTTCATGATCACGAGCTCTGGCCTGGCGGAAAGGAATGTAAAGCCCCTCAGGAGAGGAGCATCGGCCAGCTCCCGGTCCAGCCTGAGGGGTCGGCCCTTCTCCAGGAGTCCCC
The DNA here is from genome assembly GCA_016926135.1 of Deltaproteobacteria bacterium. The sequence continues at coordinate 5,296 of JAFGPH010000221.1, read as the reverse complement.
TGCACCTCACGAGCAGGGCGACCTCCTCTTCGTTGGGTTTGTTTCCCCTCTTGCTGTCCAGTTCTATACGTTCGACTCTCCTCTCCGCCACCGCCAGGTCGTTCAGGATCATTTCCTCTTCCAGACGCCAGAAATCCGGCTCGGCCTCGGGCGCTACCCCCCCTGCTGCCAGAAAATTGCGCACCACGTGGAGCAGGGCGTCGCACACGCGGACCTGGTTCCAGATCAGGTCCTCGGACTTGGAAGGGACGGCGCCGGGCACCTGGGAGGGCAGCAGGTACTCCACCTGGGCGAAGGTCGTCTTTTTCGGCTTGAAGAGGGCGGCGAGGAAGTCGACCCTTTCGTCCACGACCCTGAGCGTGCCGATTCTCTGGTCGGAGCGAGGGCCTTTCTGCGTAGGGTCTTCACCCCGAGCCCCGGTCAAGGCCGCGAAGATGGTCGACTTGCCCGCGCCTGGAAGGCCGATGATGCCGAGTTTCATGCCCTGATCGCCCCAATCACTGGTTCCTTCCCCATACCCATGCACCGATTATAGGGAATAGACCAAAGTTTTTCCAGGGGATTGTGGTGTGGTGTCACCTAAATACCCTTGTAAAGGATTCCCTATTTTACATTTCTTTTACAAAGCTTTGCATAGTTTTCCTGTATACTCTTATGCCGAAAGAGAGGATCAAAGACTGCAAAAAAACCAACCAGAGAATCTACGGGGGAGACGACATGACATTGCTGCTTACTTCTGTGTTCGGCCCATATGGTGTTGATGATGAATATGGGGAAAAGGAAAACAAGATGGAGCTGTTTCACAACCAGGTTACCAGGGAGCAGGGCATCTTTTCATACAGGTTCAATCATGGGAGCCAGGGGCTCCACTTCTTGGCCGGAAATATCGACATGCCCACAGCGGTGCTGGATTTTCCAAGCTTCAAACGATTCAGGAAAGAACTGAAAAAGGGATATGATTACGTCGGAATCAGTTTCATTATTCCCAATTTCAAAAAGGCAAAGGACATGGCGCGCGCAGTTCGTGAATTGTCTCCCGCATCCAAGATCATTCTGGGTGGGCACGGGGTCAATATTCCAGGCATCGAATCCATGATTGATCATGATTTCATATGCAGGGGTGAAGGTGTATACTATCTGAGAGAGCTCTTCAGGGAGAATGTCCAGAAACCCATCCGGCATCCCCTCGAGTACAGCTCTTTCAACCGCCGGGTCATGGGCGCGCCGTGGGCGCCCGATTCCGGTATCCTCATCCCGGGCGTGGGGTGTGTGAACAAGTGCCGTTTTTGCGCGACCTCGCATTTCTTCGGCACCTATATCCCGTACCTGAAAACCGGCAGGGAGATTTTTGATGTCTGTTGCCGGTACGAAGATGAGAGGAACATAACGGACTTCGGGGTGCTGGATGAGAACTTCCTGAAAATGAAGGATCGTGCGCTGGAATTGCTGGAACTGATGGAAAGGCACCAGCGCCGTTTTACCTTTGCCATCTTCAGTTCCGCAGAGACACTAAAGGAAATCGGAGATCTGGATCTCCTCGTCCGATTGGGAATCACCTTCATATGGATTGGGGTGGAATCGAAAAGGCAGATCTACGCAAAGAACAAGAACACGGATTTCGGGATTCTCTTTTCGGAATTGCGCAGAAGGGGAATCAGCGTTCTGGCATCGTCGATCCTGTTTACCGAGGAACACGACAAGCGTACGATCTGGGAAGATGTGGACTTTGTGACCTCGCTGAATCCGGACTACGTGCAGTTCTCTCCCCTGGGGCCGATACCGGGAACAAGATTGTACGAGGATTATGAACAACAGGGAAAGGTCATTAAAGACGTTCCCTACGAATCCCAGCACGGCCAGGGAAAGATATGGTTCCGTCACGATCATTTCACACGTGATGAATCGGAGGAGTTCTTGCGCCTTGCATTTGAGATCGATTACAACCGGAACGGCGCCTCCATGCTGCGCGCCGTAAAGACCGCCTTGGCCGGTTATCTCTATTGCAGGAAACACCCTGACAGGTTGGTTCGAGAGCGTGGGAAAGGTTTCAGAAAGAGGCTCAAGATGATGCGGTTTTTTCTCACGGCTTCGACCATTTTTGTTCAAAACCGGCAGAGTGAAATCCTTTTAAGGGAAATCAAGCAATCCTTCCGGTCTCAAATGGGCAGGACAAGACCGCTTGGCCTGGCTGTATCTTTGCTCGTGGTCTTCTACAGCATCAAGGAGTACCTGCGATGCCGCATCGTTGGAGACGCCAGGGCACCCAAGACGGCCTATCGTCCGTTGAACAAGCTGTATAGAAAAGGACTCAAACCAGCAAGTTTGCCTGCAGGGGCAGGGGGTACATCCAAAGTTGCCTACGGGTGGTCGGACCAGGCTGGGCATTAGAATATGGGAATAGAGTATTGGATGGAAGGGCGGTTTGTATGTGTTACGCGGTCACCGAGAGCAACCGTGCAGGGTTCCACCGGGGCGTTCGCCGATGAGTCAAGCCAAGTGGGTTCTTCACCCCATCCTGATCTTTGTTTTGTCCATTGTGGCAGTGGGGCTGTCCCTCATCCTGTATATTCACTGGTACCTGGAGGTCAGTACAGGGCTGAAGCGGGTCATAGAGAGAGCCGGTCTCGATCACGATCAGATTCTGGCGCCCCAGACCTGGGTGGTGATCCTCGTGCTTTCCATTCTCGTGGGGATCATCCTGATGGGGATATTCACCATCTTTGTCTACAATCAAAAGGCCATTCAGCTCTACCGTCTCCAGCGCAACTTCATCAGCAATTTCACCCACGAATTGAAGACGCCGGTCACCTCATTGAAGCTGTACCTGGAGACCTTCCGCAAGCACGAGCTTTGCCGGGAGGACCAGCTCAAGTACATCGGATACATGGTCCAGGACGCTGACCGTCTGTCCGAGAGCATCGGCCGCATCCTCAGCCTTGCCAGAATCGAGAGCGGGGTTTACGGAGACAGGTTTGTTGTGGAGGATCTCGTCGAGGTAGTCGAGCGCTTCTATGAAAAGAACCGCCATCTTTTCGGCCGAAGTGAGGTGACGATTCACAATCCTTCCGGAAAGCCCTTTCCCTATCCCATCAATCCCGTCCTGTTCGGGATGCTGTTGATGAACCTGTTCACCAATGCGATCAAGTACAACGAGGCTGATGTCCCCCGGCTGGACATCCGCTTTGAACCCAGGGGCAGGGGACTGCACGTTCGTTTCGAGGACAACGGCATCGGTCTTCCAAGGTCGGAGGTGAAGAAGATCTTCAAGAAATTTTACCAGATCGGACGGTCTGAGGATATGTCGGCCAAAGGCACAGGCCTCGGCCTGCATCTGGTTGAGGGCATCGCCCGTCTTCACAAGGGAAGGGTAATCGCCGAGTCAAGGGAGGGCGAAAAGGGGTCTGTCTTTTCCCTGATTCTGCCCTTCAAGTCTTCCGTGACCGGGTTGAAATAGGAGCGTTCATGGGCGATTCTACACGAGAACGGATTCTGGTGGTGGAAGATGAGACCCATCTGGCCGAAGGTCTGAAACTGAACCTGACCCTCGAGGGGTACGAGGTGAGGATCGCACCGGATGGGAACTCGGCCCTTCAGAAGTGGAAGGAATGGCAGCCGGACCTGATCGTGCTGGACATCATGCTCCCACAGATCGACGGCCTGTCGGTGCTTCGAAATATCCGACTGGAAGACGAGCGTGTCCCGATTCTGATCCTGTCGGCCAAGGGGGATTCCGAGCACAGGGTGAAGGGGTTTTCCTACGGCGTCGACGATTATCTTGCCAAGCCGTTCAACCTGGAGGAGTTTTTGCTCCGGGTGAAGCGACTCCTGACCCGGTTCTCCTGGTCAAGAGGAGCGGCCGATGCAAACCGGAACAGCACGACATCAGTCCCCAGGGTCTACCGGTTCGGAGGCAACTGGATCGATTTCGAGTCCCTGAACGCCCATGGTCCATCGGGTCGGATAGGCCTGACCGACCAGGAAGCCAGGCTTTTGAGGCTCTTCGTTGTCAACCGGGGTAAGCCCCTTTCGAGGCGCAAGCTTCTGGAAATCGGCTGGGGGTACCCCAGGGGTACCACAACCCGGACAGTGGACAATTTCATCGTCCGGTTTCGGAAGTATTTTGAGGCCGATCCCAAAAAGCCCGTCTATTTCAGAAGCCTCCGATCGGTGGGATATGTATTTGACCACGACTCAGACTGATCTGGACGATCCTTGCCACATCCTTGGAATAGATGTCGGCTCCGTTTCCCTGTCGGTCGCCCTGATCGGTCTGAAAAGGGAGATCCTCATTACCGCCTACCGATTCCATCACGGTGACATCCGGGGAACCCTCAGGGAGGCACTGAACGGTTTTCACCTGGAGGGGATCTGCAGGGTAGCGGCCACCTCTTCCACTCCTTCCATTCTCAGGGCAAGCCGGAGGTACGACAATCGGGTGGCCATCATGGAGGCCGCCCGTCATTTCCATCGAGATATCGGCTCCATCCTGATTGTCGGGGGTGAAGCCTTCGGCCTGATCGGGTTTGACGGGAACGGAAGGTACCGAAGCTTCCGAACCAACACATCCTGTGCGGCCGGGACGGGCAGTTTTCTCGACCAACAGGCGCGAAGGCTGAACCTGGAGAGTACGGAGGCCCTGAGCGAGAGGGCCTACAGCAACACGGGGAGCGTACCGAAGATTGCATCGAGGTGCGCCGTTTTTGCCAAGACGGATCTGGTGCACGCACAGCAGGAAGGGTACAGCCTGGAAGAGATCTGTGATGGGTTGTGCCACGGGCTTGCGAGGAACATTGTGGACACGCTCTGCATGGACAGGGACGCCTGTGCCCCGATCATCTTCACGGGCGGCGTATCCAGGAACAGGGCGGTGGTCCGTCACATCGAATCGATGACCGGGAAGGACGTTTTCGTAGATGAGTCGGGCATGTACGGGGCCATCGGGGCGGCCTTTCTTCTTGCCGGCAAGGGGCACGAAGAGGATTTCATGGCCGTACGCTCGGCCGACGATCTGTTGTTTCGCGGGACCACTCGCAAGAAGTACTTCCACAACCCTCTCGAATTAACCCTTTCCCATTATCCCGAGTTCGGGGGTGTGGAAACGTATGAATACGCCGTCGCCCATATCCCCTTTTCGCAACCCGTGGAGGTCGATATCTATGAAGTTCTTGAACCGGGGTCCTGTCTTGAGGTGTACCTCGGTGTGGACATCGGCTCTACAAGCACCAAGGCCGTGCTCCTGGCCGACGGGGGCCGGGTTCTCGCGGGCTTTTACACGGGCACGGCCGGGAGACCGGTC
>JAFGPH010000220.1 GCA_016926135.1 Deltaproteobacteria bacterium | reverse complement strand
TCCTGTCTTCGGCACCACATTCAAGGCTATCAGGCACTTAGGCATGGGAAACCTTGTCAGGGTGCGGATAGGTGCAGGCGGGTGTCAGGCTGTCCAGGCGGTTGACGCCCGCCTCTTTTTTGCCCTGTATCCAGTGGCCGTAAATGTCCACCGTGATCTGAATAGAACTGTGCCCGAGCTGTTCCTTCACGTAGACCGGGCTTTCTCCCTGGCTGAGAAGGAGACTGGCAAAGGAATGACGCAGATCGTGGAAGCGGATCTCCCGGAGGCCCGCCTTGCTCAAGACGCGCTTGAAGATCCTCCTCACCCTGTTCTGTTCCAGGGGCCTCCCATGGCCATCATGAAAGATCGTCTCCCGGATCTCCCCGCCTTTGCCCTCCTTGAGCGCCCTGGTCTTCTCCTTGGTCAAAAGCTGTTTCAGGGTCAAGGCCACATGGCCGGACATATCAATCCTTCTTGCCTTGTGGTTCTTCGGGCTGGTGATTCGGCCCCGCCGCCTTGACCTTCGCACCCAAATGAAACTGGAATTGAAGTCGACGTCTCCCCACTGAAGGGCGAGGACTTCACCAAGCCTCATGCCGGTCTTCGCGGCCACGATGAACAGAGCGGAGAAGTCCGGCGAGACCTTGTTGACGGCCAGAAGGAAGGCCCCGAGTTCATCCGCCGTCAACGGGTCGATCTGCTTCTTCTCCCGTTTGATCTCCAGCCGCTTCGTGATCCCCGCCGTAGGACTCGCCTTGACGATTTCTTCATCCACGGCGAAGTTGAAAACTCCACTCACAACGTCCCTCAGGGCCCCTATGCTGGATCTCGAAAAACCGCCCTGGATTCTACCAACGAGGAAATCTCTCACGTCTCCCCTGGTGATCTCATCCAGGCGCTTCCCCTTGAAGGCGGGCTTCACATAGGAGTCAAGAAGCTGCCTGTACCTTTCCGCCGTGCTCTCCCGCCTCATGCTTTCGATGTAGGTGAACCACTTCTCCGCGTACTCACCGAATTCCGGTACAGGTGCGCGTGGTTTCGGAGGGTCCATGTTCAAGGTGGCCTTGGCGAGCTCGACGCGGATCGCGCCCGCCATTTTCTCTGCCGCCCTCTGATTCCCCACTTTCACACTTTTTCTTTTGCCCTGGTGGGCAATGAAGATCCACCAGGGCTGACCCTTGCCTTTGGTTTTCTGCCTTACAACCACTCCCATGAATGGCCCTCCCGTTTTCTATTGAATCCTCTTGCCGCAGTTGTCGCAGGTAATCATGTAATCACTGTCGGGATATTCGTTGTTCGTTATCGGTTCCATGTCTTCCGTGTCATTCCCCGCGCATTTTTCACAGAGTATTTGTCCGTCATCGATACTCCGAAAATGTCCCGTCCTTATCCAGTCCCTCCTTTTGAGTCCGTTTTATGCTCGCCTCAAGATCCGCCACAATACAACGTAACTTCGCCCGCTCTTTCCTGGTCATACGTTCCCCCTCCTGCCCTCGATCACTGTCAACCGTTCAATCCGTTTGAATGCCTTGTTTACTCTCACCTGTGCCCGACTTCGCTTCTCCTTCTCCAGAAATTGAACGATTGCGTCCCTGGCTTCCATGGCGTTTTCACAGTTCCACAATATGCTTTGTGCAAGTGCCTTGATTGACGCTGAAGCATAGGATTTTGCCATCAGCTTTTCAGCTCGTTCCAACGCCCAAAAGGCGTTATCGTCCAGCTTTTCAAGGTGCGGCCATAATTGATCAAGGAGCGCCGTCTTACTCATCATGATTTCCATACCGTCTCACCTCCCTTTGCATCTCACGAAATCGCTGGCAGGTTTCCACACAGTCAAGGTATGCGGCCACATTCAAGAGAAATGCCTTGACCGTCTGCTTATCCCCTTCGCTCAAAATCCGTTTCACGTCTAGCATGACTCGTCTCTTGTCCCTCATGAATCCCCCTCCATTTCCAGGTCGGCAAGGTCGAGCAAGTCCTCTGTGCCTTCCTCCCCTTCAGGAAGATCAAGGTCAAGGTCATCCAGGCTCAATTCCCTTTCTCCCTGTTCAAGCCCGGCCCCGCTTCCGATGATTTCCAACCGAAGATCGTCAAGCACTCTCATTCTACGCCTCCCCTGTGACCCGAGGCCCGCCCCGGTCCCCCGGCCACAAAAAAACACCTGAGACTCTTCCCAGCCTGGGCAAGGCCGCCCGGTCCTCGCGGATCCGGGAGTCTCAGGAGCTCTGTGGTTTTCGGTTTCCATGCCGCCCTGTTTTGGAAGTTGACATTAACGGTATACCAGGTTAAACCTAGTATACCTATAAATCAGGCCGTGTCAAGAGAAAATTGCAAATCCGGTTTAACCCTGTTAAAAGGAGGCATGAGCAAAATTATGATCGGAATTAAAGTTTCAGAGAAATTCAAGGCACTCCTGGAAGACCAGGCCAAGGCCGAAAACCGAACCCTGTCTAATTTCATCAAGAACGCCCTGGCCTTATACCTGGAACAGAAAGGCATCCGGTATGTTGAGGCCGATGATAAGGTTGAGAAAAGACGCAAAAAATAGACTCCCCCTTGCCTCCCGCCTCACGGTGTGGTATACTTGGGCCTCCTGATCGGGAAAGCCCTCCGAAGTTCTCTTGGATTGCTCCGGCCCGAGATCGCGCTAGGGGGTGAGCTCACCTTCGGGTGAGCTGGGCCGGTGGGTCTGCGCCCCACCACGGAGCAATTCAACATTCAGCATTTCGCTATTGATGACCGAGTTCCAAAATCAACCAGAATCGACGATCTCCCCTCGACGCATACCTAGACATGGCCCGAAGTATCCTCTTCTCCACGGCCAGATTTGGGACCTTCTGAATCGTGCGGCCTATCCTTATTTATAAGTGACTCGGAATCGACTTGAATCACTTGAGTCATTTGCTCGCCGACAAGAAGCTCAAATCCCTTCGTGATCAGGTCGCGGTATTCCCGATCGGTCCAGTAACGGGGGTCGGCCATCATTTCTTCAAGCTCGCTGCGTGTCAGGAATTGCTTCTCCTGGTCCTCTTGTGGCGATTCCCCCTCTCCATCTGCTTCAACGTCAAGGGCCTGAACCTCCTTTTGTATGGCATCTTTAACCTGGGCAATATCATCGTCTGTGAGTGAACCGAGAATGTAATCCATGTCCGGTACTGTCAAAACGGCCTCCGTGAACTCCCGAGAGAACTCTTCAGTATCGCGGCCCTCTCAAGATTCCCCTTCAAGGTGCCCTGTCTCTCGTGGTGATCCCAAACGCGCTGACAATTCCGCTTGAATGGTCCATCAGGCCAGGCGTCCAGCATTCGCTGGTATGCCTCAACGATCCTGCTCATTGAAATGCACACCTCCTTTCAATCCCAGTAACCCGACCGTTTCAAGATTTCTTTGTTGTCAATCTCTTTTTTGTGAGCCTCAAGGAATTTAATACGGAAGCCCTCACCTCTTGCCCTGAGGGTATTGTTGAGCCTCTTCCATGCTTCAATTTCTGTCGGATCAGTAAGTCTGTGCCTTAACATTTGAAACTGCTCTTTTACCATTTTTCCAACCCCCTTTCATTCCCCGGTTAGAAGCCCGGCACGGTGCCTCTGTGCATTGGATTCCTGCTCTTCGGGAAACAAGGCACGAAAGCCGTTCGTCACCTCTTCAATGTAATCCTCATCGCGCTCGTAAATAGAGCCGGAGTACTTCGGATCTTTCATCATCTTTTCAAGCCGCCTCCGCTCCTTCGCCCTCAACGCTTCCGCCTCCTCTTCCGTTTTGGCCTGCCGAATATGTTCCGCTACGTTTTCTTCCATGCTTATGTGACGCCCATCGGCAATAAGTTCTCCGATTAGATCCGTTACCTCTCTCTGATCCATGCTGGCAAGATCATCATCCGTAATGCCGCGCCTCTTCGCGGCCGTCCTCATTTGTGGCAGAATGGTTGAATTGAAATACTCTACTCCATAAGTATTGATGAGGGTTTTTTCAACCTTCTCCAGCCGACGATTGTACTCGCTCGTAAAAGACATGTGATTCTCCTTATCCCTCCCTCCGCCCGACATCGCCCGAAAAGGTTACTTTTTCCCCGGTCTCAGAACACCCGCGTTGTCCAGGCCTGATTCCAGTTCCTTGTTCACAGCCTGCTCAAACGCCTTGGCTTCCGCAGCCAGGTCCACTTGTCTGCTGTACTTGTGAAGCGGTGGGTCAGGATTCATTTTGGGAAGTGGGCCAAGCCTTTTTTCATCAATCATGGACATAAAATCACCTCCTTTCATTGTGGATTTAAGAACTGCGATAATTCAAAGTGTCATACTCGGAAGCTCGCCTGTCCTCTTCTTCGCCCTGCCAACCCTCCAACGACTTCCTATCTCTGCGAAACCATATCTCCCGCAGCACTTCGGAATCACGCTTCCGAGAGATTTTGTCATAGAGCGCCGTCGTAATTAGATGAACACGCTTTCCGTTGACTGTGGCAATGGCGAAATCCGTCCCCCGCCTCCCCAGACTCGCAACCTGTTCCGTCCACCATTTCCCAAACCTCTCATACCCGGAATGCACGCCCATACCATGAAAAGGCTCTCCTTGCGCCTCCCACGCCTCACCTCTCTGAAGCATCTCAGCCCATTCGGCATCTGTCCTCTTCATCCTTCTACCCTCCCATATTCGAGCGCATTATAATCGCTGTCCGCCGTCTCCGAAGGTCGCTGTCGGTCCTCATTGAAGGGGTTTAGTTCAATGGCTGCCATGGCAAGCGCGCTCACAAGTGGAAAGTCGGTCAGCTTTGATCGGTATGCCTGCTCGGGTTGCATCTCCTGGACCAGGGCGGGCAAGACGCTTCGCTGGGGAAAGAGGATCAGGCCCGCCATGAGGAAGCGTTTGAGCGCGTTCACCAGGTAGCTGAAACCGTCCGGGAGGTGGGAGAAGTAACCGGGTGAGATATGAAAGTCCACGGCCCGCCAACTCAGCGCCATGTCATAGAGCAATTCCAGGGCGGCCAGGTTGTCCGTGTCTCCGACAAACGCCGAAGGAAAATGCACCCGCCACATGGAAACAGCCGTCCTCAGCAAGGTGCCCATGTCGGAGTCGATGAGCTCCGCAACCACCTCTAGGTGATGGGCCCCCTTGACCGGATCTCGCCGCCGGTGTTTCCCGAGGATTACCACTGCCCCGGGCCGCTCACCCGGCCAGCCGATCGCGCCCACCATGTCAACGAAATCTGAACGGTCACGCTCCATACGCTTTCGCCCTTTCCAGGTTAGAAGTGAACAAACACTCACTGAAGAACGAGCCGGAGGCCCGGTTCAGGATGAAGACCAGGCCCGCCACCGCGTTCGCCCGGTCGTCATGCGCCCTGGGCGGGTGGTCCACGATGTCGCGGCCCGATTTCCCCCGCCGCCGCTCCAAGGTCATGAGTTCGTTCTTCATGGCCTCGTCTTTCGGAAGCTCCACGCGGCCAACATTGACGTGTGCCTCGAACTCAACGTAGAGATCGCTTTTCGCCTTCTCGCATGGGTCATAAAGCAAGCTGTGACGCGAGAAAGCCCCTGTGACCCATTCCGCGCTGTAGCGGTCTCCGGTGATCCTGGTCACGCGGTAGCCCCGAAGGATCTCAGCGATTTCGGAAACGACACCTTCCGGGCTGAACGGTGCCTCCCACGCCTTGAGAAGCGAGACCACAAACCGAAGGTCGTCCGGCCTCCTGTATCCAACGGCCAACGTGAAGGCATCGGATCTCCCGCCCGAGGGGTCCACGAAAGCGGAGTACACGCGGCCCGGTTCATAGGCAAGGGGTCCCGGAAGCACCAGGCACTTGTTCAGGGCCTCCAAGGTCAGAAACTCTTCGATGTCCTCCCTGAACTCGGCCTCCCACTCGGCCCGGGCTGCGTTCGGGTCTTTGGCTGTCTCCCGGTCAATGAAGCTCTCGGGGATGGTCGGGTTCATGACCCGCGTGCCGGATCTCCATATCAGGATGTCCGGGTCATCTTTCCCGAAGTAATCCCTCATGTGCTCGTAAAGCACTCCGGTTCGCGCGTATGGGGAGGAAATCACAATCAGCTTGCTCTCGGGGATGGTCGCCATGGACGGCCTTACTGCAGCCAAAATTTCCCGATCGGGTGAGACACCTTCAGACCGCCAGAAAGCAATTTCGTCAAAGAGAGCCGCAACGACCGTGCGCCCACGAATAGAGCGGTAAGACGCGGGCATGACCTCGATCACGATTCGGTTGTTGAGGGTGATTGACTCGGTGAGTTCCGTTTCGACGCACTCCTCAAAGGTGCGGTTCGTATGCAGGAGGCCCTTGCAGTACCCAAGGATGGTTTGGGCCTGTGCGCGGTCTGAGGCCACAATCTGAATGGTACCGCGCTCACCTGGGGAGAGATGTTCCCGGTAGTCGTGGAAGAGGGCGAGGTAGACGGCGACCAGGCCGGCCATGAAGGATTTCCCCCCCCGCCGGCCAACGACCGCCCACAATTCACGGAAGGGTCTCTCCGGCATGGAGGCCCGGCCCGTGCAAGCCCGGAAGAGATCGCGCCCGGCATCGTCGTTAAAGGGAATGCCGAACATGGCCTTCAAGAGAACGAACCAGGCGGACCAGGTGAAAAGATCCTTGAAGGCTGATCGAAATAGGCGCTCGTCATGTATGGCTTCGATGATGTTCACTCTCAGGAAACCTCACAGAAAAAAATTCCAAACTCCAAAATCGCGGGTGAGGGGTCATGTCTATTCGTACCTCCTCGACGTTTGGGGGTGGGGTCCCCCCCCTCCCGAATCTTCACGGAGAGACCTTCGCCTTACCCTGGATGATCTCAGCCAGGGAAGGAGCCTTGTCCTTCATCCGCCGCCGGTTCAGGCCGTGAAGCGCCTCCACATCTCGTCGAAGGGATTCAGAATAGGCGAGATAGTTCCGGTTCAAAACGGCCAGGAGTTCGCCGCTCTCCTTGTCGATCAGGCTCACCTGGTCATCCACAAACTTCCCGATCTGTTGAAGCGTAATCAGCTTCTCCCTGATCCGGTCCAGAAGGATCACCTGACCCGTGGTGATCACCTCCCGGCCCCCAAGGTCATCAACCAGGGCTTCAATGACCGCCGCAAGCTGTTTCCCTTCCGCCGTCCTCCTGTCCGTGTACCTTCGCCGGACCTGCTTCGAGTGTGCTCCATGCGTTTGATGTCCTCCTCCGTGCTTCGAGACCCATTCGACCATGGCCGCTGGACGGAGATCATCTCCGGGCTGAAACCTCGGGTCTCCAAAAACGGGAAGCTGACTCTCCATTTCGGCCCTTCTCCGGGTCATTCCTGCACCCTATATGCACCCTGGAACACTTTTCCCTTCCAAAGCACTGAAACCCTTGAACGTGGTGTCAAACATTTCCTTCTCACACACCCTCTTTAATCCGCTTCACGATTCCATCGATCCGGGCCTTCACTCCGCTGTCACTGAAGGGAAAGCCCTTGACCCATGCCTTAAACTCCTGCCAGTCAACCAAGATCTTGCCACCTGGCCGGTACGCGGGGAGAGGGTTCAAGGGGTCTCCGATGAAGTCCCGGAGAGAACGGACACTGATCGAGGATCGTCCGGACAAGGCCGTCAGATCCAGGAAGCAATCAGAGTTCATGGCGGATCTATCCCGTTTACAAGCGCAAGAGCGGCCCTTTCCCCTCGCTTCCCCTTCGGAAACCGCGTCCATCTCCGGCCTATCGTCCATGAATTCTACTGCACTCATCCCCCGGACTCCCGCGTTTCTATTCTGACTCCTTGTAGTCACCCTCGATGACCTTGTAAAAGTTGCTTCGCTTCAAGAGCCATTCGATACGAAGTTTGAAGCGTCGATGCCCTTTGGTCGGTTCCACCTGCCCCATGAGGAAGGGACTTTGACGAATCAGCACCCGGAACAGGTCTTCCCAATATTTCAAGTTCTGCCGCTTTTCATCCTCCAGGTAGCGCGCCTTGAACGCCTCATACCACGTCGTATTCTTTGGGTGGATCTGTTGCAGCTCGGGGAGGATTTCTGCCCACAAAGAGCGAATTTCGGAATACGGAATATGTATCTTTTCCTGCTCCTGCTCCTGCTCCTGTTCCTGTTCCTGATTCGGCCTAGGTTTAGGGGAAGGTTTACCCAAACCTTTAAGAAAGGTTTCATGTAACGTTTCAGGAAGGTGCTCAAGGTTCTCGGAGAAGGCCGTCAATAAAGGTGTCTCGGGAATCTCGTGAAGATCCTCAAGGCACGACTTCAGAACGTTTGGGTTCTCCGGTTTGTTGTATTTCCACCAGGTCGGAATGTACAGAACGCGGAACGTTTCATCGAAGCTCCAATGGAACATATCAAGAACGTTCCTGAAAGGTTTACCGAAACCTTCGGGAAAGGTTTCAGGGAACGTTTCAATTCCCAAGTCCTCTGACGCTTGACCAGGGGAGAAGTTGAAGAGGCCGATCCGGTTTGACTGGCCGGTGAAGCAATAGATCGTTATGAGCTTTTCAGCCGGTGAGGATCTGACAACCTTCTCATCCTTCCAGAATCGCGGATCGAATTTCCTATATCGCACGTCTACCACTCCATGCGCTGTTGTGGATCTGGTTGCGTTTCTTCCTCCACCTCGTCCGTGTCTGACATCCCTTGTGTTGCCAAGTTGAATCTCAGATACGCCTTCCATCCCGAAGGGCCGTCCCGGTTCTTCAATGCCTCAACCTCCAGGAGAGACGAATCCACCTTTTGTCGATGAAGCCCAAGAACAACGTCTGCCGATTCCTCTAAACTTCCACTCTCCTTGAGATCCCCGAGTTCAGGCCGCGCCCGCTTTTTGTTTCGCTCTTCCATCTTGCGGCCAAGTTGTGAACAGATAACCACGGGAATGCTTAGAGTCTTGGCAAGAGAACACAACCGCTCTGCCACATAGGAAAGCTCATGGTGTCGGCTTTGTGACCTCTTGGATGCCGTCATTCTTTGAACGTGGTCGATGATGATTACGGACAGAGGCCCGCTCATAGCAAGGCTCTCCGCCTTTGAGAAAAGCCGGTCAACATCTGTGAACCTTGGAGAATCAAGGATGAGGGAAGGGCAGTCCGAAAGCTGATTCATGGCCTTCAACAGGTCCGGCCATTGCGCTTGTTCAATCCTTCCGGTTCTGAGTCGAGAGAGAAAGATTTCCGAGCGTGCAGCAAGTCGCCGCCTAGTGACCGCCTCCCCCGTCATTTCAAGAGAAAAGAAGACCGCTCGGCCCGGATAGTGCGACGCCACAATGTTGTCGAGGAGGTTCAGAGCAAAGGCCGTCTTGCCGATTCCAGGCCGTGCTGCGACATAGATGCACGAACCTTTTTCAAGGCAATGAAGATGATCATCCAGGTTCTCGAAGCCCGTTCGCGGGCCGTTCAAGGCATGATTAGTCCCGGCCTCAATCCGCGAGAATACTGCATTTGCAAGCTCTCGGTTGCTTGGATCATCAACGGGCCTCGATTCTTCTAGGCTCCGAATCCCTCCCTTCAGGCCGGAGAGAATTTCTTCCACGGGCTGAAGGTCAAGCGCGGCCCTCGCCGTGTCCTTACAAAGATAGATGATCCTTCGGAGATCAGAGGCCCGCCGGATCTCCGTCACCCAATGTCGCCATCCGGCCCCGATCTCATGACGAAGGAAAAGCTCCCTCAAATAGGTTTCCCCTCCGGCCTTCTCAAGCTTCCCAAGCTCGTTCAATCGCCCAAGGACGGTCACCAAGTCGGCCTGGTCACCAAGATCGAAGATTGCCTGCGCTATTGCCTGGTGTCCGGGTCGGTAGAAATCACCAGGGCGAAGCTGCTCATTCACCTTCAAAATTATCTCGGGATGATTCAGGAGGCCGGAGAGAAGCGTGATCTCTGCTTCTATGTGGCTTGGTTCATCCTTGCGCGGTAGCCTGGACATGGTTGTTTCCTTCGATTGTCTCCCTATCGGGAACTCCCCACCCGTCAGGATCAAAGCCAAGGTCTATGAAGCTCTTCCCCACGAACTCAGCGAGTCGCACCTGTGCGTTCCAAGACAACAATGCGCGGCCACAAACCGCGTAGCTCAGATCTTGCTCGGTCATCCGGATGTT
Source organism: Deltaproteobacteria bacterium (assembly GCA_016926135.1). The sequence goes on along the minus strand of JAFGPH010000220.1, from coordinate 1,865 downwards.
GAATTCAAGCAGATACTCGCAGGCATCCCGAAAGCTTTTCCCCTGAGCCTGAAGAGCCTCCTTGAGTAATGGTAACTTTGGGGGGAGGATCATCGTAGGCGGTTTCCGAGACAATCCCCGAAGCATCGTTTCCATGGCCAAAACCTCCTCTAAAAAGAATGGGGCCAGTTTTTCGAACTGGCCCCATTGTGAAGATTAAAATTGTTACTGTGAATAGTTTGCCCTAATTCGGGCAGACTATTCAGTGTGCTTAGAGCTGCGGTCGTGATACCTCTTGGAACAATTATCCGAGCAAAAATGGCCTGGATCCTTGCTCCCCCTGCAGGATGAAAGCCAGAAGCGTTCATAGGAAATTGGTCCGCCACACTCATGGCATTTAGGTGCCCTTGCAAGAGGATGGTCAGGTGTTGCCGCATTTGTAATCGCATGAATGTATGTGACCCTTTGCATGATCTCCTTTTGATCCTCGTTGGGAAGCCCCACACTTTCCTTATTGGCCCGAACCAATTCCTTAAAGGCTTTATGTGCGTACTTGCTGGCCCTTCCAAGGCGGTTTGATATTCTTCGTTTCTTGCTTTTCGTGTCTTCTGACATACCCTCGCCTCCTTGTTACCGGCCCGGTTGTAATCCAGGGGAAGCCGGTCCAGGTGTCCGGCTTTTCGTGTGCCCCCTATCCCCTGGAAACGACAAAAACAGGGTGCAAATAGGTGCAATATGCATGTATACTCTGCCCCTATTTTCAGTTTTTTGCAAGTTTTTAGGCATAGAGAAATCAATAACTTACTGTAATCATTAAGCCGCCCAACTAATCCTGTCTTCGGCACCACGATAAAGGCAGAGGGGGCGGCTCAATGGATGCCGCCCTCTTTTTGCTTTCGGGGAAAATGGGCGACGCTAATCGGGCAAAGAGCGGTAGAAATCGGGGAAGGCATGGATAAAGAGCAGAGAGCGCAAACGCAGCAGGAAGTGACGATTGATGTGTTCCAACCTGCCGATGCGAAGGGTGTGGGTGACCTGTTCCGTCGCGTCTACGGCGAGGGTTATCCGGTCAAGTACTACTACGATCCCGATCAGTTGAATGAATCGGTTGCGACGCACGAGACGGCACCGATTGTGGCGCGATCGCCACGGGATGGGATTGTGGGGACTGTTTCCGGCTTTCGCTCGGCCCCGAACCCCGGGCTCTTCGAAATCGGGGCCGGACTGGTGCTACCGGAGTATCGCGGCCAAGGACTCAACAACCGGCTCATCACCTATATCATGGAGAATGAAGACCTGCACGTGCGGTTCGGGATGGTGGTCATCTGGGGGGAAAGCGTCTGCAACCACACTTATATGCAGAAAACCACCGCCCATCAGAAGGTCGTGGAAATGGCCATCGAGGTGGACCTTATGGCCGCCGAAGCCTACACGAAGGAGCAGAGTGCGGCCGGTCGCGTGGCCTCCATCGCGGCCTTTCGCACATACCGTCCCTTCCCGCACACCCTCCTCCTGCCCCCTTGCTACCAGGACCTGTTGTGTGCTCTCTATGAAGACTTCGACGACCGCCGCACATTTCGGATCGCCGGGGAGACGCCAGCCGAGAAAGGGATCCGAACGGTGCTGACCGAGCAGTCATTCGAGTTTGCGTCACTGGTGCGCGTAGGCTTCTACTCTTTGGGCGGCGATTTTGAGGGCGTCCTGTCCGACCTTGAAACTCGGTGCCGGGACCGGAACATTGATCTGGTGCAGATCTGGCTGAAACTGACCGATCCAGCAGTGGGCTGGGCCGTCCAAGTACTTCGCGGCAAAGGGTATTTCATCTGCGGCGCCTTGCCGAGGTGGTTCGAGCAGGGTGACGGCCTGCTGATGGAGAAGACCTTTTC
>JAFGPH010000219.1 GCA_016926135.1 Deltaproteobacteria bacterium | reverse complement strand
GTCCTCTCTCACAGGCGAGAACACCTCCACGGCGACGGAGTCCTCCAGGATTTCCGCCCCATGCTCCGTGCCACCCGGTATACACCAACTGTCGCCGGGGAGCATGTCGCGTTCCTCTGAACCAATGGAAAGACGGATCCATCCCTTTACGAGATACCCGATCTGTTCGTGCGGATGGGCGTGACGGGGTAAAGATCTGCCTTTCCCCATTACGAATTCGGCCATCAGGGTCTTGTCTCCATAGACCAGGGTCTTGCGTTTCATTCCCTCCATCGCAAGGGTGTATCCGGTCTCGCTGCACTTCTCAAACATGTCCGATTCCTTTCACGATTAGGGTGATTGGTGTGCTCCCAATGAACGTTCAGAGTTCCTCCGGGGTGAAGGTGACGACATTGGCGATGTCGGTCTCGTCGGCAAAAAGCATGATCAGGCGGTCCACCCCCAGGGCGATGCCGGCACATTCCGGCATGCGGGAAAGGGCGGCGAGGAATTTTTCCGGGAGGGGATAGACCGGTTTTTCGGATCTGCGACGCTCTTCCCGCGCCCTCTCGAACCTCTCCCGCTGTTCCAGGGGGTCGGTCAGCTCCGAAAAGGCGTTGGCGATCTCCAGGCAGGCCATGTAGAGCTCGAATCTCTCTGCGAGGCCGGGGTCATTTCTCTTCACCCTGGCCAGGGCGCCGAGCTCTGCCGGATAGTCGCAGAGGAAAGTGGGGCGGCCCGTGCCGAGATGGGGTTCGATTTCCGTCACCATGACCTCATCGAAGCGATCTTCTCTCACGGCCTCCTCGGCAGACATGGAGGTGTACCGATCGAATGCCGCCCTGACGGTCAGCCTCTCCCAGGGGGCTTGCAGGGCAATATGGGTTCCCTGATAGGAGATCCCTTCCCCGAGACCCAATTCGCGGGAGACGAACAGCACCAGTTCTTCGCATTCCCCCATGAGATCCAGGTAGTCCATTCCCGCGCCGTACCACTCCAGAAGGGTGAACTCGGGAAGATGGCGGGCTCCCCTTTCCCCCTGGCGGAAACTTTGGCAGATCTGGAAGAGCCTGGGGTAACCCGCTGCGAGGAGTCGCTTCATGCAGAGTTCCGGCGAGGTGTGGAGGAAGGCATCCCCCACGGGAACGGCGTCGATGTGGGCCTCGGGGGCGGGGGCGGGGATCAGGTGCGGGGTCTCGACCTCCAGGTACCCGCGCTCGACGAAAAAGCGTCTGAGGGCCTGGATCGTCATGGCACGCAACCGGAGAGCACGTTTTTTGGTGATCAATCTGAATTCTTCTCCGGCGGGGGTATTCATTGGCGTGTAGGAGAAACTGAGACGGGGTGAGATAAGCTTGAAAGTTTGCGCATTGGAGTATCGGGAATTCCTGTTTTCCGCGTTACTCCATTACTCCAGCACTCCACGCGCTTACGATTTGACCCGGGTGACATACTCCCCGGTTCGTGTGTCCACGGTGATCTTGATGCCCTCATCCACAAAGGGCGGCACCCGGATGGTATAACCCGTTTCCAGCTCGACCGGCTTGCTATCGCCGGCAACGGAATCCCCGCGGGCCCAGGGTTCCGATTTGACCACCAGGATGTCCACGAAGTTGGGCAGGGTGATCCCTATGGGCCTTCCGGCAAAGAGGAGGATGTCCACCTCCAGGTTGTCGATCAGGTAGTTCTTCGCGTCCCCCACCTGTTCCGTGCCGAGCGCGGACTGGTCGTAGGTTTGAACATCCATGAAGTAGTACTGATTGTCCTGGTAGTAGAGGTACTGCATTTTGCGCTGTTCCAGATCGGCGGACTCAAAGGTGTCGCCCGACCGGTAGGTCCGGTCGATGATGACACCGGAGATCATGTTGCGAAGCTTGCAGCGATAGAGCGCCTGTCCCTTGCCTGGCTTCACGAACTGGAAGTCGATGATGACGTAGGGTTCTTTGTCGATCTGGAGTTTGAGTCCCTTTTTCAGATCACCGGCGTTATACATGGAGACCGTCCTTTTGTACGGATGGGAATGCCCTCGTCCTGAAGGCGGGGTTAAAGCAACTGGAATATAGGGAAGAGAGAATGGCGTGTCAAGAACGAATTGGGCGGCGGAACTCTGCGCGGCCCTCAGCCTTCCCGACCTCGGCCGATTCGGTCTTACGGCGGAGCACTCCGGCGAGATCGTCGCACGGGCTGAGGGCGAGCAGCATGAAGGGGAATCCCGTAGAACTCTCGGAAGGGGAACTGATGGATGTCCTGCGTGCGGCCCTGGAGTGAGTTAGAAGGGTTCAAATGTTCCTATGGTTCCGCCGGTCCAAAGGTCTTTCAGACCCCGAACCCTGGACCTTGGACCCTACGCCAGCAGGATGACCCGGTCGCCTCCAACCTCCCACTTCTCCGCAAGTTGCAGAGAAGTTGCAGATGAAGGGTCTACTCTCCCCCCCTTTTGTACATGGCGTCGATCAGATCCTTGAAGGCTTCGTTCACGTACTTCCTCTTCACCTTCATGGTAGGGGTGACCTCGCCGTCCTCCTCGTAGAGTTTCTTGGGCAGGATGGTGAACTTCTTGACCTGCTCCACCCTGGAAAGGCTCTCGTTCACCCTGTTCAGTTCACCCTGGATCAACTTGAGGATCTCAGGGGCCTGGGTGAGGTCCCTGTAGGTTGAGAACTGCACCTTGTTGTCCTGGGCGTACTTGACCACGTTGTCCTCGTCGATCATGATGAGGCAGCTCAGGAATTTCTTCCGGTCCCCGATCACCACCGCGTCGTTGATATAGGGACTGAATTTGAGCTTGTTCTCGATGAATTGAGGGGTGATGTTCTTTCCTCCCGCGGTGACGATGATGTCCTTTTTCCTGTCCGTGATCTTGAGGTAACCGTCTTCATCAATGATACCCACATCCCCGGAGTGGAGCCATCCGTCCTTCAGGGTCTCCGCCGTGGCCTCGGGATTCCTGTAGTACCCCTTGAACACACTGGGCGAGCGCACCAGGATCTCACCGTCCTCGGCAATCCTGACCTCGGTCCCTGAGAGAGGCGGCCCCACGGTGCCGAACTTGGCCTTGCCCACCCTGCATACGCAGGTGACCCCCGTTCCTTCTGTCTGCCCGTAGCCCTCGATGAGATTCACGCCGATGGACTGGAAGAAGTGGAGCACGTCCGGCGAGATGGGCGCGGCCCCGGAGTAAGCGAGTCTCATCCGGTCAAAGCCCAGCCTCTCCTTGAGCTTTCTGAAGACCATGAAATAGGCGACCTGGTAGATCCATTCAAGGAAGAAGGGGACCTCCTTGAAGTTCATCATGAGGGTGGCCCGCTTCTGGCCGATTTTCAGCGCGCCGTAAAAGACAAGTTTCTTGAACCATGTCGCGTCGGACATTTTGATGGTTATGGCGGAGTAGTATTTTTCCCAGATCCTGGGCACCGCATATCCCACGGTCGGAGAGATCTCGATCATGTTGTCTGTCACCGTGTCCGGGCTTTCGATGAAGTTCACCACGTATCCGTGCGTGATATGGCCCATGACGGAGAAAAGCTGTTCAAAGACGTGGCAGAGAGGCAGAAAGGACATGACCTCGTCGCTGTCAACCATGGGGTTGTCCCGGGTGATCGCCCTGCCCATCCAGGTGAGGTTCCTGTGGGTGAGCATGGCCCCCTTGGGAGGCCCTGTTGTCCCGGAGGTGTAAATCAGCATGGCCACGTCTTCGGGATCAACCCCCTCGATGCGTTTCTCGAACAGGCCGGGTTCACGCTCCGCGGCTTCCTTGCCCATGTCCAGGAGTTCGTCAAAGGTGATCACCATGGGGTCGCTGAAGTGACGGAGACCTTCCAGGTCCCAGACGATGACCTTCCTGAGTGACGGGGCGTCTTCCCTGAAGTTGAGCCATTTGTCCAGTTGCTCCTCGTTCTCCACGAAGAAGAACTTGGACTCCGAGTCCTGGATCACATACTCCACCTGCTGCCAGGCGTTGGTGGCGTAAATGCCCACCACGACGCCCCCGACGCACTGCACCCCCAGGTCGGTGATGACCCACTCGGGGCAGTTGTCCCCGATGATGGAAACCTTGTCCCCTTTCTCAAGACCCATGGAGACGAGGGCCGAGCCCACCCATTGGGCCATGCGGTAATAGTCATTCCACGTCATATCGTGCCAGAGGCCGTATTCCTTTTTCCGCATGGCTACCCGGTCCTGATACTTCCGGACCGTGTCTCTGAAGATGCCCGGTGCCGTTTCCATCCGTTTATCTCCACCTCTTCTTTCGCTTCCATCGCTGGTAGCCCTTGGCGGACTCCACGGAACGGATGCCCATGTAGAACTCCTTCACGTCCTTGTCTTCGATGAGTTCCCTGGCTTTGCCCTTCATCACGAAGCGGCCGTTCTCCAGGATGAGGGCGGAGTCGGATATGGCCAGGGCCATCCTGGCATTCTGCTCCACGAGCAGGATGGTCACGCCCTCTTCGTTGATGGTCTTGATGATCTTGAAGATCTCGTTCACCAGAATGGGGGAAAGACCCAGGGAAGGTTCGTCCAGGAAAAGCAGGGACGGCCGGTTCATGAGGGCCCTGCCGATACTGAGCATCTGCTGCTCACCTCCGGAGAGGGTTCCCGCCCACTGGTTCTCCCTGACCTTGAGCACCGGAAAGTAACGGTAGATGAGATCGAAGTCCTCCTTGATCCCGAGCCGGTCTTTCCGGAGGTAGGCCCCCATGAGGAGGTTCTCCCTGACGGTCAGTTCCTCGAAGACCTCCCGGCCTTCGGGAACATAGGAGATCCCCATCCGCACGATTTCCTCGGTGTCCTTCCCGTCGATGCGTCTCTCCATGAACTCGATGGTGCCCTTGTCGGGCTGGTCTTCCAGGAGGCCCATCACGGTCTTCAGGATGGTCGATTTCCCTGCTCCGTTGTTACCCAGGATGGCCGTGATGGTCCCTACGTCGACGGAGAGAGACACGCCGCGGAGGGCGTAAATCAGTCCGTAATAGGTTTCGATGTTCTTGATCTCAAGCAATGTCCCGGTTGACATCCTCTTCTCCCAGATAGGCCTTCAGGACTTCGGGGTGCTGCTGCACCTCTTCCGGGGTCCCCTCGGTGATGGTGCTCCCGAAGTTGATCACCAGGACCCGGTCGGAAATGTCCATGACCATCTTCATGTCGTGTTCGATCAGCAGGATGGTGACCCCGAAGGTGTCCTGGATATCCTTGATCCAGAAGATCATGTCCTGCTTCTCCTCGGAGTTCATCCCGGCCGAGGGTTCGTCGAGCAGGAGCAGTTCGGGTTCCAGGGCAAGGGCCCTGCCCAGTTCGACCTGCTTCTGAGTTCCGTAGGGAAGAGCCCCCACAAACTTGTTTCTTACGGACTGGAGGTCCAGGAGGTCGATGATCTCCTCCACCTTCTTGCGGTTGAGTACCTCCTCTCGGCCTGCGAAGGAGCGTCTTCCCCACATGAAGGCTCCCCGGAAGATGCTGGTCTTGATGTAATTGTGCCTTCCGAGCATGAGGTTTTCCATGGTGCTCATGTGCGAGAAGAGCTCGATGTTCTGAAAGGTCCGGGCAATGCCCATCCTCGCGATCCTGTCCGGTTTCTTGCCCTGGATCTCCCGGCCCTTGAAAACCACCCGTCCCTTGTTGGGGCGGTAGATGCCGTTGATACAATTGAAAAGGGTTGTCTTCCCGGCACCGTTCGGCCCGATGATGGAGAAAATCTGGCCCTTCTTGACCTCGAAGCCGACATTGCTGAGCGCGTCGAGGCCGCCGAAGGAGATGGAAAGCTTCTCAACTTTGAAAAAGGTCATGGAGAATTTCCCGGCAGAGGGTTTTCAATCGCTGACGTCCTCATGAAAAGCCCGGTTCAGCCTGTTTGTCCTTCGATACCTCAGGACGAACGCTCTTTCCGATCATGGTGAGGTATCGAACCATGATCGGCACGGGCCGGACTTTCCACGAGGGCCTGATTGACTCACATTCGCACAAAAGGAAGGCCGGCACTTCGCCTCCGGCCTCCCGTTTTGTCAGGATGCCCGTTCCCTATAGCGGCTCAAACCAGTCGGTGAGCTTTTTGGCCTTCCCGCCTTCCACACACTGGCTGATGAAGACCTCCTTCTGGCCCTGTCGGGAGAAGATGTCCTTAGGGTCGTACTTGGCGTAGTCGACCTGTCCGAAGATCCCCTTGAAGTCCCGGATCCCTTCCATGGCCTCGACGAATCGCGCCCTGGTCAGGTTCCTGCCGGTCCTCTTAAGACCTTCCACCATGGGCTCCACAAACCCGATGCCGGCATAGAAGAAGACTCCCCATCTTTCGTCCTTGGCGGCGAACTTCCCGTGGGCCTTCTTGTACTTCTGCATCAGAGGCGCGGTGGAATCCGGGAGTTCCGCGAAATTGGCCACGATCACATTCTGCCAGAGACCCTTGCTGATCTTCATCATGAGCGGGAAATCCGAGCATGTACTGGTGCTCATCCACTGGGGATTGAACTGCATGGCCTTGGCCGTTCCCACGAGGCGGACCGCATGAACCGGGGTCACCCACAGGAGGACCACATCGGCATCGGCCTTTTTCAACTGCATGATGTGGGGCTTCATGTCCGTGTCGGCCTGCTCCACCGGGACCTGAGCCACCAGCTTCAGGCCATGCTTGGCCAGTTCTTTTTCAGCGCCCCAAACCCCATTCTTGCCGTAGTCGTCGTTCTGGTAGGCCATGGCGACCCTCTTCTTGCCGAGTTTTTCCACGGCATACCTGGAGAGGGCCTTGGCCTCGGATTCGTAAAGGGGATAGACCGCAAAGAGGTACTTCTGGGGAGGGGAAATCCAGTGGAGAGAACCCGCGGCAGGTCCCACCCAGGGGATCTTCTTTTCCATGAGATAGTCCTTGACGGCCAGACCGCAGGCAGTGCCCACACCCGAGGCCCATGCGAACATGCCCTTCCCCTCCTGCAGTTCCTTGACGCCGGCCTTGGTTTTGGCCGGGTTGTAGCCGTCGTCGAACATGGAATACTCGATCTTGCGACCGTGGATTCCTCCCTCGTCGTTGATCATCTGAAAGAAGACACCGGTGCCCCGCGCCACGGCACCCCAGGGAGCGGCCGGGCCGGTCTGAGGACCCCACTGGCCGATGCGAATCGTTGTATCGGTCACGCCTTCCTCAGCCGCAGCCGCCTGAAAGGCCGCCCCCAGAACCATCCCGAAAACCGCCAGCCATATCCAAAGACCTCGTTTTTTCATGTGCCCCTCCTTTGATTGTTGATTGTTGATTGATGATTGATGATTGACCGACCGCTCATGTCCTGACCCCTTTGCAATCGTCAATCGCCAATCGACAATAGTCAATCCCCCTACACCTTTTTCACGTAATGGCGGGCAAACAACCCGCTCGGCTTGACGCACAGGACCAGGACAATGATGAAAAAGGCGACCACCGATTTGAATTCGATGGATACGTAACCGCCGAAAAGGTTTTCAATGATGCCTATGATGTAGGCCCCGAACACGGAACCGGGAAGAGAGGTCATCCCCCCCAGCACGGCTGCCGCAAAGCCCTTGAGCATGGGATCCCACATCATGTAGGGCTGCATGGTGGTGGGGGCAAGGAGCAGGCCTGCCACACAACCGACGAGAGAGGAAATTCCCCAGGTGATCATGAGGATGCGGTTGGTTCGAATGCCCATGAGCCGCGCGGCCATATGATTCTGCTGGGTTGCCTTCATGGCCACGCCCAGCTTGGAATAGCGCAGGAACAGGAACAGGATGACCATGATGGTCAGGGCCACCACAAAGGTAAGCACCTCCAGGGAACTCACAAAGACCTCCCCGATGGTGACGCTGTCATAGGGGGAGATGGGAAAGGGCATGGTCTTGGGGTCGGCCCCGAATTTCCATGACACCACGCCCATGAGGATCATTTCCAGGCCTATGGTGATGATGATCATGCCCAGCACGTTGGGTTCCTTGGCCCTGCGGAGCACAGCAAACTCCAGGAAAAAGCCCAAGAGGACGGCAAAGACGAGGGCTCCCGGAAAGGCGACGTAGTAAGGGAAGCCGTGGGATTCAAGGACCATGTACGTGAGGAACAAGGCCAGAAGGGCCATCTCCCCCTGGGCGAAGTTGACCACCTCCGAGGTCTTGTAGATGATCACCATGGC
>JAFGPH010000218.1 GCA_016926135.1 Deltaproteobacteria bacterium | reverse complement strand
CTTCCCTGAATGGCGCCAGTGAGGTCATGGCGACCCGCGTGGTTTCCGTGGGGCTTGTCAACAGGGCACAGGTTCATCCAAGGGAGGTCTTTGCAGATCCCATCACGGACCGGGCTTCAGCCGTCATTGTGGCGCACAACCACCCTTCCGGAAGCCTTTCCCCAAGCAAGGAGGATATCGAGATCACCCATCGTCTCAGGGCCGCCGGCGAGACCCTCGGGATCAAACTCCTCGACCACATCATTTTCAACAAGATTCGTTACTACAGCTTCCTGGAGCAGAGATTGTTGTAGGTGGAACCGGGCACGCGGCCCCATCTATGCCCCGTCCCGTGTGCCTTGACAATTACGACAATTGACGCTAGAATAGCGACTATTGTCGTATTGGAGGATCCGGATATGCAGGTTTCGAACCTTGCGAGGATACTTGGAGAGAAGGGGACGGGCAGGGACAACCCTGTGAGCCGCCTGTCCCTTATGGAACTGGGCGAGAAGGGTTTGACCAAGGATGCGGTGCTCCGGCTCGCAAAGCACCTGGGCCTCTCTATGAGGCAAATGGCCGGGATGCTGCCGGTGACCGAGCGCACCCTTCAGCGGTATGGCCGGAACCATCGCTTCAACCGCGCGATTTCGGAGCAGGTTCTCCAGATTGCAGAGGTGGCTGCCAGGGGGGAGGAGGTATTCGGGGTCAGGGAGAGGTTCCTTTCCTGGATGAACTCGCCGAGCCCGGCGTTGGGGAACCGGACGCCGACTTCTCTTCTGGGTTCGCGCTTCGGGACCGAGATGGTGCTCGATGAACTCGGACGCATGGAGCACGGGGTCGTGTCCTGATGCGGGTCTACCGGATCGCAAAAGCGGATCACATTGCGGACCTTTCCGGTACGGGAGCGCGGCTGTACGGGGGCCGCTGGAACCACCGGGGAACTGCGATGGTTTACAGTTCGGAGAACCGCGCCCTGGCAACCCTGGAGTATCTCGTGCACGTCTCCCTTCCGTTTGCCCCCGCGGACTTGAGCATGGCCACCCTGGAGATCCCTGATGAAGTTGCTCCGGAAGAGATCCTGCCTTCCTCTCTGGCCAGGGACTGGCGCGTGCACCCGGCGAACCCGAGGCTTGCTGATCTGGGGACCGCATGGGCACGTTCGAGACGCGGGCTCCTGCTGAGAGTCCCTTCCGCTGTGGTCGAGCGTGAATACAATGTCCTCATCAATCCCCTGCACCCGGATGCACGTCGTGTTGTCGTCGTCGAAACAAGGCCCTGGAGATTGGATGAGCGCCTCCTGCGCCCCTAAGCCATCCTCCTCCCTCATTTGTTACTTTTTGATTTCACGCCCGGCAGAGACGGGTTACAATGGGACCAAACACAGGGAGCATCTATGTCACCCCAAAAGAACACCTACCCCAGATCCTGGAATGACATCCCTCTCTGGCGAAGGCGCGAGATTGCCAGGGATATGTCCTGGTTCTTGAAGTACTCCCCGGTCGAAAGACTGGACTATGTCGATCGGGAATGGGCGGAGATTCAGGATTTCATCAAGAAGTACGGGTTTGAGAGGCATGGAACCGGAAAAAGAAGTTAAACTGCTGGACGTCATCCGCGCATTTAACGGTCACGGGATCCGACACTTGGCTAGATGACCTGGTTCGGCTGAAGAAGATCAGGCAGCCCAATGCAAAAGACCAGCAAGACATCGAGTTTCTTTTGAGGGCAAAGAGGCTTTACTCCGCAAGTCATAAAAAAGATTGACTGATCCGCCAAAGCTCCTTTCTTGTAAGCGCTCTCCTGTGCGCCTCCACAAAAACTCGGTTGAGCACGGTTGCCAGCCCGATCCATTCCGGCTATCCTTGAACAGGTACCATGTGACACAGGAGGCAAGTATGAAGAGCTATCGCAAGGAACTCTGGTTCAACGTTCCCACCCGGAGGGCCTTCATCAACATCACCCCCCAGGTGGAGGAATGCCTGAGGGAGAGTGGGATCCAGGAAGGCCTGGTGCTCGTGAACGCCATGCACATCACGGCGTCGGTATTCATCAACGACGATGAGTCCGGGCTTCATCGCGACTACGAGGAGTGGCTGGAGAAATTGGCCCCCCACGAACCCGTGTCCCGGTACCGGCACAATGTGGGGGAAGACAATGCGGACGCCCACATGAAGAGACAGATCATGGGCAGGGAGGTGGTGGTGGCCGTCACCGGGGGGAAGCTCGATTTCGGCACCTGGGAGCAGATCTTCTACGGCGAGTTCGACGGCAGGAGAAAAAAGAGGGTGCTGGTGAAAATCATCGGGGAGTGAGCTTCGTGGCCCTCCATGCCGGGCCTTCGCATCTTCCACCTGATAAAGTTCATTGATCTTGGGGCCGCGATTTTGTAGATTTGTTCCGCTCAAAATGCGGCTTCGATGCCAACCAAGGGATAAGGGGGAACCCATGATACGGAATCGAGTTCGGTTTGCGGTTTTCTGTGTGGCGATCTTTCTCGGGCTGCCGCTTGTGTGTGGATCGGGAAGTGAGGTTCGGGCCGAAGACGTCAAGGCGCTGCTCAGCAGTGCGAACAGTGAACTCCGGCAGGCGGAAAGAGACATGTTCGGCGGAAAGACCGAAAACGCGGTCGCATCGCTCAGGCCGCTCCAGGAAAAGATATCGAAGATCAAGGATGCGGACCCCAATAACCCCGGCCTGAAGGCATTGGAGGGCAAGTATCAGAAACTGGTCAGGGACCTCGAGAAGCGCACCGGCAAAGACCTGGGAGGCGGGTCGGTGAAGCCGGAAGGCGCCGGCACACGGCCCAGGCTCCCTCCCAAACCGGAAGTTAAACCCATGCCGGATAAGGCCTCAACACCTTCCGGGCCGGCATCCGGCCGCCCGGACACCCAGGCCAAGGAGACAGAGACTCCGCAGCGGGGGACCGGGAAGCCTGTACAACAGGAAAAACTTCCCTACCACGCCAGGGGTCCGATTGAGGAGGCCGAACGGGATATTCAAAGGATCGACAGCTCCATCCAGAGGCTGGGAGATCCGAGTTTCAACAAAGATCAGTTGCTGAAGAACATGAATGCGACGCTGGAAAATGCGCGTAAGAACCTTGAAGCCGCCAAGACCAAGGCCGCGGAGAACGGCATCACTTCCCACCCGAGATTCGATGCGGTCGCCGCCAAGATAGCGGAGGCGGAAAAGAAGGTGGCCGGGGCGAAGGCCGGACAGGAGAAGGCCAGGGAGGCGCTTAAGGCCGATGCCGCGGAAGTGCAGGCCGACGTGAAGGCATTGATGGATGATTATAACAGGGTCAAACCCGTGTTCGAAAGGGCAACAGGGGTAGCTGTTTACTACAACGACCTGAAACCGGTAAAGGAATTGCTGGCCCAGCTGGAGGGTTTCGAGAAGAACGAACTTGGCAAACTGAAGGCCGGCCTGGAGGGCTTTGCCAAAAAATACGGAACCACAAGGGAAGAGATCGACAAAAAGGCGGAAAAGATGGGGTACGCCGACCCGTATTACCGCGCCAGTTTCCCGTATACCGAGATCTCCAAAGGCATCGAGAATGCAAGGAAAACCCGAACCGTCATGGCCGACGATCTCATTCGAAGGGCCAATGACACCAAGGGCCTTATTTCCAAAGGCATCCATGATTTTGCACGCCTGGGACAGCATGCAAAGTTGAGGGAGTGGGGCCGGACCGCTGCCGGCTTCGAGGCTGAAAATCCGAGGGTCAAAGAGTTCAACGCCGGGCTGGATGCCTGGATTTCGGAAGACCTGAAGGCCTTCAACACAAAAATCGACAAGGCCGTCTTTCCCAAGCAGGCAGGGGATGCCCCGGCAGATGCCTCCGCCCTGGTTAAAGCCTCCCGGGAATTCCTCCAGAAGGAGGAGGATCAAAGGGCGGCCCAGGGAAAGGAGGCTGGAAAAGTGTTGGCCGTGGTGGTTACGGGGGCCTGGAGGGTATTCAAGCAGAACATCCTGGGGGAACCGATTCAGTACAATCTGCCGATCGCCGCCGCGGTCCAGATTGAGAAGGAGAAGGCGGCGAATCTGACCCGGGTTTACCACGGAACCATGCTCACGCAGGAAATGAAGGGGGTCAAGCAGGCCCCGCCGTTTGCCGGGGTCACGGTCGGCGACAGCTATTACATGCGACCCTCGGCCCTGAAGTGAGAGATTCGAGCCTGCTCGGCCACGATCCCGGCTGTCCGGTCAACTTGCGATCGGGCCGGCAGGCGCAATTCTTCCCGAACCATCATCTTCGAAACCTGGGCTTCCTGATCGCGGTGCTCCTCCTGGGTTTCAGGAGGCTTCTCCCGCCTTACGGAGACGAATGCCTTCCCAAGAGTATCTCCCCTGCTGTCGCAGATAGCGGGAGTAACATGAAGCCAAGCTGGGTGCGTATAGCGGGTCGTAACCTACACCGAAGCAGCACCGGATTCTGTTCACATTACACTCCCAATAGCGAAGAATGCATCTTATTCAAAATCGTTGAGAATTATTGTCTGATATAGCAAATAAAAGGGGTAACCCCAAAATCCCATATCAAATCTCATTCTACCCTCTCTTTTCTGAATATGTCTTTTATATATTTCCTGACGCTGTAAGGGATTCACTCCAAAGCGAGGGCATCGCTCTTTTAGCTCTCTGACCAATGCTTCTTGCAGATACTGGGACAGCGGGACGCTCTTTCAAAATTCAGTATCAATTCTTCGAGTGGGTGGACGAGGTCAGACCCTTGACGTTTGGACATCCTGATACGAATACAAGTGGGATTCCGACTTTGCCTTAAGTCCATATTACCTGCCAAAGCTTGTACTAACCGAAGCCTTCAGATTGTTCTCATGTGCTATGGCTATCTGGAACTGAGAACTGTCAAAGGGACAATTTCGCTATCGATGGGACCACAACATATAGCTCTTGCTGATCCTAATTCGT
>JAFGPH010000217.1 GCA_016926135.1 Deltaproteobacteria bacterium | reverse complement strand
GTGGCATTTCGACGGGTCGATTTCAGAATAGCCCTCCGCGTTGATGAAGGGCACGTCAAAGGGGCAGGCGCGGACGCAGATGAGGCAGGCGGCGCATTTCTTGGAATCCACGCGTGCGATCGAGGCGCCCAGGTTGATGACATTCCTGGCGAGCATAGTCTGGGCGCGACCGGCAGCCGCCTGGGCCTGGGCAATGCTCTCGCGGATCGTCTTGGGGGCGTGGGCCGTGCCGGCAACGAAGAAGCCGGGGACCGGCATGTCCACAGGACGAAGCTTGACGTGGTCTTCCAGAAAATACCCGTCCCGTGTCCGGGGCAGATGGAAGATCGAGGCCAGATCCTCCGTCCCTTCCTCGTCCGCAATGAGACCCGTACTCAGGACCAGACAATCGGCGGAGACATTCACCTCTCGCCCCAGCACGGGGTCCCTGAAGGAAACAAAAAAAGCAGGCCCGTCAGCGCGTACAGAGGGTCTCTCCCCTTCCTTATACCGAAAGAAGAGGACCCCTCGTTCCCTCGCCTTACGGTAATAGTCTTCCTGGAAGCCGTACGTGCGCATGTCGCGGTAAAGGATGGAGATCTGCATGCGAGGGTTCAGATCCAGGAGCCGCAGGGCATTCTTGATGGCCGACTGGCAGCAGATGCGTGAGCAGTTGGGATTCTCCGGACATCGGGAACCCACGCACTGGACCATCACCACCCTTTCCCAGGCTTCGGTCTTTCGGGGTTCGTCTTCCAGAATCCCGTCCAGATCCAGCTGGGTCACCACCGACTCATTCTCATCCAGGAGGTATTCCCGGGGGCGGTTCGGAAGGGCACCGGTTGCCAGGATGGTGACACCGTGGGTGATCTGCCGGTAGAACATCTGAGGGCCTACCTGGAGCCCGGTTTTGAAAAGGCCCGGCATACCCGTGTGATCGACGATCACCGCCCGGGTAAGGACCTGGATATTCTCATGGTGCATGGTTCGATCGATAAGACCTGCCATGTACTCCCGCACATCATCCCCTTCCAGGGTCCTGCGGAGGTCTATGGCCACCCCTCCGAGACGCGGGGACCTCTCCGCCAGATAGACCCTGAACCCCTGGTCGGCCAGGGTGAGCGCCGCGTTCATGCCCGCGACGCCTCCGCCCACCACGAGGATGCTCTGGTCCATGGGCAGGACATGTTCCGTAAGAGGGCGGGCCAGGGCCGCGCTGCATACGGCCATGCGCAACAGGTCTTTGGCCTTGTCCATGGCCTCAGGAGGCCGATCCAGGTGAACCCACGTGTCCTGGTCGCGGATATTGGCCATCTCAAGAAGGTACTTGTTGAGGCCTGCCCTCCGGATCGTGTCCTGGAAGAGGGTCTCATGGGTTCTCGGCGAGCACCCTCCGATGACCACCCGGTTGAGGTTCTTCTCCACGATGAGATGCTGGATCTCCTCCAGAGACTCAAGGGAACATCCGTGCCCGATCATTTTGGAAACGACCACCTGGGGCAGTTGACGGGCGTAGTGAACGACCTGCTCCACGTCGATGAGGCCGCCGATGTTGTACCCGCAGTCACAGACAAAGACCCCGACCCTGGGTTCCTCCAGGCTGACATCTCGTTCAGGCGGGAAGGCATCCTCCTCTTCCCCCGGTTCATGGGAAACGTCGACACGCCGGGAGGCCATGCAGGCTGCTGCGCTTGCCTGTACCATGGTTTCGGGGATGTCCTTGGGGCTCTCGATGAGACCACACACGTAGATTCCTGGCTTGGAACTCGTGACAGGGTTGAAGCTCCCCGTTTTCACAAAATGGTGCGCATTGAGTTCGATGCCCAGCCTCTGCGCCAGGTCCTGCAACTCCGGGGTAATCACGAAGCCCGTGGATAGGACCACCACGTCGAAGAGTTCCTCTCTGGGCATCGCCTCGCCTTCGGGGATGAAGGTGACCCGGAGGTTGTCTGTGCCGGGCTCCGGTTCGACCGTATGGGGTCGGGTTCGTTCGAAGCGAATCCCGAACTCCTGCTTCGCGCGGTTCAGATAGAGTTCGTAGTCCTTGCCCGAGGTCCGCATGTCCATGTAGAAGATGACTGCTTCGATGTCGTCCTGGAACCTCTCCTTGGTCACCATCGCCTCTTTCAGGGCGTACATACAACAGGCGCTCGAACAATAAGGGAGACAGGGCTCCTTCACATTTCGTGATCCCACACATTGGATCCAGGCGATCTTTTTGGGCTGTTTCCCGTCGGAAGGCCTGACCAGTTGCCCGAGGGTGGGGCCCGAGGCGGAAAGAATCCTTTCGTATTCAAGACCCGTCAGAACGTTCTTGTATACGCCATAGCCGTATGCATCCAGGGCACGGGGATCAAACAAGGCTGCACCGGCCGCAAGCACGATGGAACAGACGTGAAGTTGCCGGGTTTTTTCCGAGTCCTCCGGGAGGATCGCGCCTGCGCGGCACACCTCGACGAGCCGATCCGTGTCAGGGCAACGGTCCATGTCGATGGAATAGGCATAGGGCGTCGCCCGCGGGTAACGCATGCAGGTGGGTGCCCTGTGATCCAGGCCCGGCGTGAATTGCACGCATTCAGGGAAGGCGTTGAAACAGTCGCCGCACGCCGTGCATCGGCCAAGATCGATGAACCGGGGTTTTGTACTCAGGGTGGCCTTGAAATTGCCCGTCTCCCCTTCCAGTCGCTCCAGACGGGTCAAAGGCAGAAGTTCGATATGGAGCTGCCTGCCGCTTTCGGCCAGGTGAGGGGAGAGGGTGCATAGATCGCAATTGTTCGTAGGAAAGGTCCGGTCCAGCTGGGTCATCAGGCCGCCAATGGCGGGGGCCTGATCAATGAGCACCACATCCCTGCCTGCCTCGGCCAGGTCCAGTGCGGCCTTGATTCCACCGACGCCGGCGCCGATCACAAGGACCTTGCTGTTGCCATGAGTTCCCTTTTCAATATCTTCCATTTCCGTTCCGTTCATGCCTCTTCCCTGGCTGTTGGACTCAGAACCTCGGAGTCCTCACCTTTTCGCGCTCCGAGTGCGTGTGTTTTTCTTCCTGTCGTGAGAGGAAGTGCCTCAGAGATCCGCATAGTCCAGAATGGTGGGGAGCCGGTGTTCCCATCCAAGGGTCACAATCTGGACTCCTTGTGCAAGGCCCCTAAGGTTCTTGATGGTTTCGCCGGCGATGACAAAGCCCTCCAGTTCCCGATCTTTGGCTTGGCGCATGCGCGTGATGAGGTGTTCCGGGATGAACGCTCCTGGTTCATAGGTGGCCATGTACCTGGCGATCCCCACCGTCTTCAGCAGGAACACCGTGGGAATGATGGGCACCCCCAGTCCCTTCGCCTTCTCCATGAACGAGGCGAAACGATCGAGATCGAAAACGGGTGGCGTGATCATGAACCGGGCCCCCATTTCAACCTTCAGCCGGGCCGCTTCAAGCTCGATCATCAGCGTCTTCTCATCCGTAAAAGGCCCCATGGTGCAACCGACCGTGAAGCTGGGTTTGCCGTCAAGTTCAAAGCCCGCCAAGTCGGTTCCCTTTTCCAGGGAACGGATCGCGGAAAAAAGACCCATGGGGTCCAGGTCGTCCACCGGCTTTGCATTCACGTGATCGCCGCAGGACATATCCTCTCCGCGAACCACCATGAGGGTCTGAATGCCCAGGACATAAGCCCCCAGGAGGTCTCCCTGGAGAGCCATTCTGTTCTTGTCCCTGCCGTAGACATGGATGATCGGCTCCAGGCCCTGCTGGCGCGCAAGAACGCCGCCCGCCAGGGCGGTCATTCGCATGACCCCGTTGTCCATGTCGGGGATGACAACCCCATGGACTCGCTCCTTGATGCGCCGAGCGTTGTTTACCATCTCGGAGATGTTTACACCTTTGGGCGTGTTCATCTGGGCCAGGACGACAAATTCACCTGATGACAACCGTTTTTGAAAACTCATAAGTCCCCTCTCCGTCCTTTAAGACCAAAACGGACTCCATGAAAAGTCCCTCTGTCTCAAGAGCCAAGACTGTCTCATTGATCGCAAGTCTCCGGTGGGTGCCCGTCCTTTTCGGGTCAAGCATTTCTGCACTCAACCTGCGTCTGTCGGCAGAAAACACTGACCTGCGGCAGAATACCCTTGTTAATCGTTTTGAGTGGTGTTTGTCAAGTGGTGTGGTCTCCGTCCGAGACGGATGGATCCCGAGCGGAAACCCCTCATTTCGGGGTGACCACCAATTAAGTATGATGACCTAAGCATAAGGCATGCCAGATTGGATGGCAAGGGGCATTTTCCAGATTTCCTAATTTATATCGAATTGTTACAACAACAAAGGGATCAGGTCTTCGCGGTCCTGAAGGACTGAATATTGCGCTGTGGCAAATGATGTACGATAGGTGTTGCAGAAACGCAGTGGCAGGATTATGTTATGAAACAGATAAAACGTTTGCCCAAATCACACTCATTCAGGATTTCTGATTTATGGCCAGACCAATTGAAAATCAGACCCAGATCATTCTGGACAGCATTGCGGACGGTGTTTTCACCGTGGACTCCGAACAGAGAGTCACATCCTTCAATCGTTCTGCGGAGAAGATCACCGGGATCCACAAGGAAGAAGCCATTGGACGTTTCTGCTGGGAGGTTTTCAGGGCCAGCATCTGCGAAAAGCGATGTTCCCTGAAGCATACCATGGCCACCGGTGAGCCCGTGGTCAACCAGGCCATATACATTGTCAATCCTCATGGCGATCAGGTTCCGGTGAGCATTTCAACGGCCCTCCTGAAGGATGAGCACGGGAAGATTATCGGCGGTGTCGAGACGTTCCGAGACCTGAGCGTGATGGAGGAACTGCGCAAGGAACTGTCGCGACGACACTCGTTCCAGGACATCATTAGCAAGAACAAGGAAATGCAGCGTCTCTTCCGCATGATCGAGTCGGTGGCGGAAAGCGACACCACGGTCTTGCTGGAGGGGGAGAGCGGCACAGGGAAGGAACTTTTTGCCAAGGCCATCCATTCCCTCAGCCCGCGGAAAAGGGGACCGATGATCGTTGTCAATTGCGGCTCCTTGCCCGAGACACTGCTGGAGTCGGAGCTCTTCGGCTACAAGAAAGGCGCGCACAGCACCGCTTTCAAGGACAAGCCAGGTCGCCTGGCCCTGGCTGAAGGGGGAACCCTCCTTCTGGACGAAATCGGGGACATCTCCCCCGGCCTGCAAGTGCGGTTGCTGAGGGTGCTCCAGGACCGGCTTTACGAGCCTCTGGGAAGCACAAGGTCCGCAAAGGCCGATGTGCGAATCGTGGCGGCTACGAACAAGAACCTGGAAGATCTCCTCGAGGAGGGAAAGTTTCGTCAGGATCTCTACTACAGGATCAACGTGGCCAGACTCCTCATCCCGCCCTTGAGGGAGCGGAAGGAGGATATCCCCCTCCTGATGGAGCATTTCCTGAACAAGTACAGCCGGCTTGCGGGAAAAGACGTACAGGGTTTTTCTCCCGACGTCCTGCCCCGGCTCATGTCCCACGACTTTCCGGGAAATGTGCGGGAACTGGAGAACATCGTCGAATACGCCACGGTGGTATGCAAGAACAGCCTGATCCGCATGGAACACCTGCCCGAGTATCTCAAGCCGGCGGATCAGGGTTCCGAAAAGAAACAGGACCGGGAAGACAGTGTCTCCTGGGGGGATGTGGAGAGAAGCTTCATCTATGAGGCATTGAGGCGAAATCAATGGAACCGCGCTCAGACGGCCGCCCAGATGAGCATCCATCCCACCACCCTCTGGCGCAAGATGAGGCGGTTGGGTCTCGATGCGCCGAAAAAGTAGTTGCGGCCTGGACGGCCACCCCCCCAGGGCCCTCCCGGAGATGGCGTTCTGTGATGATGAGGGCCTGGGGGGGTGGTCTCTCAGCGCCGCAACTCATCTTTTACAGTGCCCATTACCGCCCCGTAGTATCGAAGCTTTTGCCGTTGCAGGGACAGGACTGTAGCCCGTTTCAGGGGTCGCAGCCTGGGGCTGCTTGTGCAAAGTGCAGAACCCTGGTCCCGTGTTAGAGGCATGGGAGGAATAGTTGCGGCCTGAACGACCACCCCCCCAGGCCCTCTGAGCGATGGCGTTCATGGATGGTGATGGCCGTGGGGGGTGGTCTCACAGGACCGCAACTGATCTGAGACACCACAGCAGAGCGCCCTAAGGGCTTGTCAGGAAATAACCTTCACAGATCGGTCATGCTGCCGTTCGCCCTGAGGTATCGAAGGGTGAATGCTCCGCTCATGCTTCGATACCTCAGCATGAGCGTTGAT
>JAFGPH010000031.1 GCA_016926135.1 Deltaproteobacteria bacterium | reverse complement strand
TGAGGTTGGCGATCTTCTGCCCCTTTCCGAAGAAGTGGGGGTTCTTTTCCAGAAAGAGATAGGCCCCCTTCTTCCATTCCTTGAGCACGAAGGGGCCCGCACCCACCGGCTTTTCCACATTGCAGTTGCGAAGGGCGACCAGCGGCTTTTCCGCCTTTCTCGCCTCCCCGGCCGGTTTCTCCCACTCCCTTTTCTGAACGATCTGGGTGGTGAGGGTCCTGCTCAGGAAGGTCGCCTTGGGCTTGTCCAGAAAGAACCGGATGGTGTGTTTGTCCAGCACCTCGATCTTCTTGATAAACTCCCAGTCCGAATAATTCCTGGGCACCTTGAACTCCTTGATCATTTCACCCGTAAAGGCCACGTCTTCGGCCGTCAGTTCGGATCCATCCGACCACCTGGCCGGCCTCAGCCTAAGGGTGTAGGAGAGCGTCGCCGCATCGAAAACGGGCGCTTCCGCCGCAAGCCAGGGGACCAGATGGAGATCCTTGGGTTCACGCACAAAGAGCGGCTGGTATATCTTGGAGAGAACCCGCCTGGACCAGGTGTCGGAGGCACGCCAGATGTTGAGGGTCTTGGGCTCCTCCAGCACCCCGATCTTAATGAGGCTCCCGGCCCAGGCGGCCCTGTCGCCCGGACTCATGCTCCCGAAAAACATCGCACAGAGAACAGACAGCCAAGAGAGCTTTCTCAAAAGGTTTCCCGCCTGACTCATCCCAGCGCTCGTCATTTTCTGCCTCTCATTTCTTCCCCTTGGGTTTCGAGTTCATTTCTTTGACCTTCCCCTCGATGAAATCAATCACCTTCACCTCCAGCTTGACCTTGTCCAGCCTGTTGATCCGGGGTATTCCGCCGGGGCTCAGCACATTGATCTCCACCAGTTTATCCCCGATGATGTCGATTCCCACGAAGTACAGGCCGTCCTGAACCAGCCTCTTCTTGAGCGATTCGCAGATTTTCCTCTCCACGGCCGTCACCTCGTGTTTATAGGCGGTCGCCCCTGCGTGGATATTGGTTCGAAACTCCCCCTCCCTGGGCTTCCTCCTCATGGCCCCAAGGATCTCGCCGTTCAGGAGGAGGATCCTTACGTCTCCCATTTTCCCCACACCGTCCAGGTATTCCTGGACCATGATCGGCTCCCTTTCCGGGTAGGGTTTGTAGGCGGCCACGTAGTAGTGGATCAGGGAGTTCAGATTCTCCCTGTCCTTCACGCTCACCTTGATCACCCCCTCTCCGCCGTACCGGCGGAGAGGTTTCACCACCATGGCGCCGCCGAAATCGTCGATGATCTTCTTGAGTCTCACGGGGTCCCTGGAGACATGGGTTTCGGGGATGATCTCCGGAAAGTTCAGGATGTAGAGCTTGCTGTTGGCAATGATCTGACCCCTTGTACCGTTGATCATGAAGACCCGGTCGCTGACCGGATCGAGGTACTCCATGCTCTGGTACATCAGGGGCGGGTTCTTCCTCAGGAAGATGGCATCCATTTCCTTCACGTTCTCAAAGATCAGATCATCCTTTTTCAGGCAATGGATCATGGCGCGCCAGTAATGTTTCATGGTCATCTCCGGAGGCACCGTGACATTGCGCATTCTGGCCACCACTTCGTCCCTGCGGATATAGATATCGTGGGGCTCCATGAAGAACACCGTGTGGCCCCTCTGGTTGCATTCGTACATCAGGTGACTGGTAGTCTCATTCAGGGGTTCGATAGACTCCAGTCTGTCCATCACATAGGCTATTCTCATACCCTGACTCCCTGTCCTTCACGGCATACCCAATGATCTCCGATGCCACGTCCTTGCCGGAACAACTTTCCAGCCCCTTGAACCCGGGCGAGGAATTCACTTCCAGGACGCGCTGCACCCCACCCTCCTCCTCTATCACATCGACACCGGCAATATCAAGGCCAAGGGCCTTTGCAGAGCCCACCGCCATGCGGCACAAATCCTCGGCAGGCTCGAAAGCCTCCGCCCTCCCGCCCAGATGGATGTTGGCCCTGAACTCCCCTTTTTGGGGCATCAGGACCATGGCCCCCACGACCCTTTCTCCCACCACCATGAGGCGGTAGTCCCTTCTTCTCTCCGGGGAGATGAACGACTGGACCAGAAGACCCCGGCCCGTGTTGAGTTCCTCCTCCAGTACGGCCTTACCCTTCCCCTGGGAATCCAGCAGGAATACACCGCTCCCCTGACGGCTGCGGGCAATCTTGATCACCACGGGAAATCCGCCGAGACTCGAAACGGCCTTTTCGAAATTGGCCCGGTTACTGGCATAGCGGGTCTCCGGAACCGGGATGCCCTGCCGGCATAGGGCTTGGAGGGACAGAAACTTATTGCTGGCCAGAATCAGGGCCTCGTAACGATTCACCACGTGTACGCCCATGAGATCGAACTGACGAATCACCGTCAGGCCGTACTCCTTGATCGTCGCGCCGATACGGGGCAGCAGAACCTGAGGACGGCGGGTTGCGGCGAGCCAGTCCATGCGGAGCCCTCTTTCTCCCGCACCCAAATACAGCTTTCCGGGATGGATAAGGGATGCCTCATGACCCAGGAGCCCGGCGCTCTCCAGAAGCCTCCTGTTGGGATGGTAGCGGTGGTTCCTGACGGTCACGATCCCGATCAACATGGTCATTATCTCGAAGAGGGAATGCGTTGCGGCCTGTATGACCACCTCCCGACCGCCCTGAGAACAGGATCCCAGTGTAAGAGTCCCATCAAGACGCCACTCTAGAACACATGAGAGGGAGGTGTCAATGTCCGAAAAAGGTGTATAATGGGGCGCGTTGCCAGACCTTTCGAAACGGACTCCCATGATCAGCAGGGAACGAAATAAGCGAAAAGGGATCACATTCCACTTTGAGGCCCCTGGTGATATCGCCCCGGCCACCCTGGACCAGGTCCAGGCCCTCGTCCGGAAGGGCGGCGCCGTGGGCGCCTCCTTTGTCCGTGAGAACCTCCGCAATGCATTCCTGATCGGTTACGCCCAGGACCCGGAAGACCGTGTGATCGGCACGGTCATTCTGAAAAACCAGAAGGACCACTACAGGAGGAGAATCGAGAGTGCCACAGGTCTGGATCTGTCGGGCTACCTGGAACGGGGGTATACCGCTGTGACGCCGGAGTGGAGAGGACGAGGTGTTGCGGGGGAACTGATCAGGGGCCTCATCGAGAGATCCCGTGATCAGAAGGTCTACGTGACCATTCATCTGGACAACGGACCGGCCCTTCGACTCACCCGAAAGAACGGCATGACCCTTGCCGGCAGATTCTTCAACCAGAGGACAGGCCGGGAAATCGGTGTGTTCATCAACCGGTGACCCCCCTTTCCAACGATGAAGGATGTTGGCAGGGCAGCAGATGGGCGTTCTTGGTCAGCCCATTAGTGTTTGGTCGGGGCGCCCCCATCCCCCTGTTCGACCCCTATCTCACGGGACTGGACCTTCTCATGCAGCTTCCGCAGGCGCTGGCTCAGGACCCTGCAGATTCCCAGGGCAATGAGGGGATACTCCCTGACAATCTCCGTGAACTCCCGCTTGTGGAGAACCAGGACACGAGTCTCCTGTTCACTTCGGATCGTGGCGGAGCGCACCAGGTCTTCGAACAGGGCCATCTCACCGAAGTAGTCGCCGGCCCGGATGTGATCCAGCACGATCTGGGAAGAGCCCTCCGATCCCTTGATCACGGCAACCTCTCCTTCGATGATCATAAACATGGTCTCCCCCGTCTCCCCTTCCTTGATGATCACGGATCCCTGGGAATATCTGACCTCTTCGGTCACGGAGGCGATAGCGGCCAGTTCGCTCACCGCAAGGCCTTCGAATATGTGAATACTCCTCAGGTGGAGAATCTTGTCAGGGATGCTGATTCCAGTCTCCATGGTAGACTCCTTCTGCCCGGAATCCGAAGTGCTTCGGTTCAAAAGCCTCTCGACCGTCTCCCGTATGCGCGGATCGGCAGAACCCAGCAGTGGTTCAAGGGTCCCCGATTCCAACCCTTCCAGCCCTCGTTTGCCCGCGAGGTGAAGGGTCAACACCACCGTCACCCAGTCCTGTTTGGCCAGCAGGCGGGAGGTGAGCGCCCCCGGATTCGAATCCAGTTGGGGCAACCGGACAAGGCTCCTCCCCTGCTCCAGGCACTGGGCAGGGGAAAGATCTTCCAGCAGCGGAACCATGGCCTTGGACAGGGTGTTTCCCAGCGTATCTTCCATGGCCTCGATGGCATTGGCTCGTTGCCGGGCGTCGGTGGAAAAAATCCCCCTGTGAATCACCCTCATCCTGCCCGTTCGGTCCTGGGCGGCGAGCACGCGTAACACGGCCTCCACCCGCTCCCTCTTCTTCTGGAGCAGGTGCTCCAGAAGCAGCCCTTTCTCGGCACCCTCCTCCAGCCGCCCCAGGGCCTCCGCTTCCGCCACATCGGTATAGCCCCGTTCGAACTGTGACCGGGCAAACCGCAGGACGTCCACATCCCGGATCTGCAACGACTCCAGCAGGGAAAAGATCCCTTCCCTGAGTTTTCGGTTGGGTGCCACCAGGGATTCTATCAGGAGTTGGCTGTTCTGATGGGGGGCCTCCTGCAGTTTGGTCGCGGCCTGGTCCCTGACCGCCTCGGAGGAATCTCCCAGCAGCGGAATGACCGCCCTCACGGCGTTGTCATCTGAAACGCCCACAGCTTCCAGAGCGGCCCTCCGGACTTTCTCTGAAGGGTGCCGAAGATAGGGCGAGAGAAGTTCATTGAGCCCGTCTGCGCGCAGGACACACAGGGCCTCCAGAAGCAGCGCGATCAAGGCAGCCTTCGTTTCCCCGCGCAGCAAATCCAGGAGCAGGGCAACGTATTCCCGGTTACCGCTGCCTCCGGCCGATATGATCCCCGCCCTCTTCTGCGGGAGCTCCGTAGAGGCGAGCCAGGAGTCGATCACCGGCTTGTAGGTGTCGGGTTCCGCCCTGAAGAGGCCCACCACGGCATAGGCCCTTATTTCGGGGTGGGTCGCTACGTCGAAGACCCTTTTCAGGAAACGGCCCGAAACCTTCACGGGCATCCTCCCGGCCGCTCTCAGAACCGCAATGATGACCTCGGGTTTCCTTCTCCTCACCAGTTCCACGAACACGGAAATGGCCCCCTCGCCGGCATTCTCGGAAAGGAGGGCGAGAAGGTCGACCACCGTCTCATCATCCTGGCCCTTGATCAGGGTGAGAATATGCTCATCCAGGTTCTTCACGCCCAGGGATTGGAGCAACCGGGCGTACCAGAGACAGGTCCTTCCCCTGGAGGAAAGAAATCGCTCCACCATCTGGGACTGCACCTTTTTGTCCAGGAAGACCTGGCTCACATCCTTCTCCTCCAGGGATTTCAGGTCGAGGAGGTTCCTGGAAATCAGGTCCAGAAGGATGCTGGAATACTTCTTCTTCAGCACAAAGGTGGTGACGACCCATATGGAGACGAAGATGATCGCCACGATGGAGATGTAGCGGGGATGCATGAGTCCCTGGCAGATCATGATCGTGCCCGACCCCATGAGGATCCCGATTCTCACCACGGTGCCCCTCAGAAAGGGCCTTACGACGGAACGGTGTTCCGGGGGGAAGAGCCCCATGAGCACCGCCCTGGCAGGGTTGTTGATCGTGTTCCGGAGGACCGACGTGGAGAGCTGTGAATAGATGGCCGCGTACACGTTAAAGTAGAACAGATAGGAAAGAAAGGCGATCACGTAATTGGCAGGGTGAAACATGAGGGCGATGGGCAGGCCCCACTTCCCATAGATCCTTCCCACGAAAAGGAGAACCACGAAACTGACGATGTTCATGGAACCGCGAAAATAACCGAAGAACTTGAGCATCCCTCCTTCGGTGCCGAAGGCCTGGTCGATCGTGAAATTGAACAGGAAGTTCAGGATGGGGATGACCATGTTGGGGACGAGGGTGAGCACGATG
>JAFGPH010000216.1 GCA_016926135.1 Deltaproteobacteria bacterium | reverse complement strand
TTGACGCGGGTATCGAGCCGGGGAACGGGATCTACCTAACGGGCAACGCGGACTACGTCCATGATCTCGTGGATCGTGTGACCAGGGAGGCCGAAAAGCTGGGGAAATTGCTGGCAGGCGCATGAGCCCCGCGCGAGACTCATGTCGAAGGGGCTTGTGAAAGCCCGCAGGCAGGACCATGGAAATGGCCGTGAAGAAGAAAGAGAAACCATCCAAGAAGCTTGTTCTCGGGCATCCCGCCAGGTGCTATACATGCATCGTGTGTCCCAATTGCTGCGAGATCGAGACCGACGGGTCCGGGGTCGTGGGTGCGCGTTGCCCCAAAGGCGAGGATTTCGCCCGTCAGGAATGGGTCTCCCCCCATCGGGTGATCACCACCACCTTGCGCATCCGCACGCCGGAAGGACCAAGGCTGCTGCCGGTCAAGACCGCGCGGCCTGTTCCCCTCGCCCGGATCATGGATATCATGCAAGGCATCAAGGCCCTTCGCCTCACCGAGGCGCCGGCCATCGGCTCCAGGGTCCCGGTGGAAACCTTTTCCGAGCCCCTGGAACTCATCGTCACCGGAGAGTGACCCGCTCAATCCTGTTGTCAGGAGAAACGGCTTCGTTTATACAGAAATAGTCCAACCTCTCGAAAGAGGCTATTGATTCTGATGGTCATGATTCCTTCCATCACCACTTTTTCAGCGGACAGCGCGAAGCGGCTCCGGGGAGTCTTCTTTGACATTGACGACACCTTCACGACCCGCGGAAAGATAGGAGGCAGGGCCTTTCAGTCCATCTGGGATCTCAAGAAGGCCGGGTTGAGGGTCGTCCCCATCACGGGCCGGCCCGCCGGGTGGTGCGACCACATCGCCAGGATGTGGCCTGTGGACGGCGTGGTGGGGGAGAACGGCGCCTTTTACTTCTGCTACGACGAGGAAAGAGGGCATCTCGTGAGGCGATTCCTGGACCCCGAGGCGGTCCGGGAAAAAAACCGCCTTCGCCTGGAAAGGATCAGGGAGGAAATCCTCGCATCCATCCCCGGCACAGCCCTTGCGAGTGACCAGCTTTACAGGGAGGCAGATCTCGCCATTGACTACTGCGAGGACGTCACTCCCCTGCCGTTTGACCAGGTGGAGCGGATCTGCCAGGTCTTCCTCAGGCACGGCGCAAACTGCAAGGTCTCCTCCATTCACGTGAACGGCTGGTTCGGTGACTACGACAAGCTCTCCATGACAAGAACTTTTGCGCTGGAGCGATGGACCGTGGACCTGGACCGCCGCAGGGAGGAATACCTCTTCTGCGGTGATTCCCCGAACGACGAGCCCATGTTCCGGTTCTTTCCCCTTGCCGCAGGGGTCAACAACGTCCTCCGCTTTGGCGAACGCATGGAGCACCTGCCCGCCTTCGTGGCCGACCGGGAGGGAGGCGATGGGTTCGCCGAGATCGCGGAAACCGTTCTCCGACTGCGACGGCAAAAGGGTTGAGCTGCACACACCCCCATGAGCTTCCCAGTGTCGTTACCCACCCGTCCTTCGGTGCTAGTGTCCTGAGTCATGAATGCCATGACGTATTCTGTAGTCATGAATGAAACCATCCACGGTGGAAGGGCCGGCGGCGGGTGGTCGTCCAGGCCGCAACGGTTTCTCCGATGCGTATAAGACGGGACCCGGATTCTGCATCTTCCCCAAGCAGCCCCAGGCTGCAACACCCGAAACGGGTTACAGCGCCCTGTCCCTGCAACGGTAGGAATTTCGATACTGCGGGGCGGTAACCGGCAGAGGATAAAGATGAGTTGCGGTCCTGAGAGACCACCCTCCGGCGGCCCTGCAAGCACCTCCTGTTTGTCAATGCATTTGTGACTCAGGACACCAGACAGAGACAGACATGAGACACAGATTTTCGTCCGGACAACATTGTCCGGACAGAGACGTGTCAGGACACCGCAGCTCGCGACGAACCGATTGTCCGCGTGAGTCTGTGTGGATCCGTGGTTCACCCCTCCCTGCTCTTCCTTGCGGCTTGAACCTATCTTTTTTGCTTGAGCATAAAATAGCTCACGGGCACGATGAAGAGGGTGAAAAACGTGGAGGCAAACAATCCGAAGATCAGTGCCCACGCCAGCCCTGAAAAAACAGGGTCCAGGGTGATGGGCCAAGCCCCCAGGGCCGTGGTGGCAGCCGTGAGCACGATGGGCCGGAGCCGGACAGCGCCGCTCTGAAGGATCGCCTCCTTCAGTGAAACCCCCTCCTTCAGTGCCCCCTCGATGAACTCGATGAGCACCAGGGAATTGCGGATGACGATACCGCCGAGGGCGATCATGCCGATCATGCTGGTGGCGGTGAAAAAGACGGGATTCTCAAATCCGCCCACGGGCTGGGTGAACAGGAGGTTGAACAGCCAGAACCCCGGCATGATCCCGATCACGGTGAGCGGGATGGCGATCATGATCAGGACGGGCATGAAGAAGGAATTCATCTGCACCACCAGGAGAATGTAGATTCCCATCATGGCGGCCAGGTAAGCGATCCCCAGGTCCCGGAAGACATCCACAGTGATCTTCCACTCCCCTTCCCCGGCCCATTCCACCCGAATGCCCTGGGAGAGGGGTGCCTCCCTCAGCCGGTTCTGCATGTCCAGGACCGCCTCCGCGGGCGCCCGTCCCGCCATCTCACCGAAGACGTAGACCACCCTTTCAAGGTTCTTGTGGTGGATGGGCTGATCCTCTCGCGTGGCGGAGAAGGCCCCGATTGCCATCAGGGGTATCATCTTCCCTTGTGCGCTCTTCAGTGGGATCTGGAGGAGGGCGGCGCCCCCCGTCCTCTTTTCCCTGGGAAAGGTCAGGCGGATCGGAAGGCACTGCCGTTCCCCGGGCACATGGACCGTGGCCGGGCCGCAATCCATGGACATCTTCAGGGTCTTGACCACCGCGTCCGGCGTGATCCCGTGAAAGGCCGCCTTCTCCTTGTCGATGACGAAATCCAGACGATCGAGGGGATCCTCCACCGTGCTGTCGATGTCCACCACGAAGGGTTCCCCCTTCATCAACTCACCCACCCGGCCGGCCCCCTCGATAAGCTGATGGTAGGACTTCTCCGGGGTCCCGTAGATCTCGGCCACCACCGTGGAGACCACCGGAGGCCCGGGCGGTACCTCGACAATTTTGATCAGGGCCCCCTGCTTTGAGGCCAGGCCTTCCAGATCCCTTCGGAGCCGGAGCACGATCTCGTGACTCTGCTGCTCGCGCCTCTCCTTGTCGGCCAGGTGGACCCGGATGTCCGCCACGTGGCCCCCTTCCCTGAGGTAGTAGTGCCGGACCATGCCGTTGAAATCCATGGGGGAGGCGGTCCCCACGTAGGACACGAAATGGATCACCTCGGGAACGGTGAGCAAGTAACGCTCGAAATCCCTCACCACCCGGTCCGTCGCCTCCAGGGGAGTGCCTTCGGGCATGTCCACCACGATCTGAAACTCGTTCTTGTTGTCAAAGGGGAGCATCTTGAGCGGAACGTGGCGGTACACGGCAAGGGCCGCAGACAAGAGGAAGAGCCCAACGAGAACCACGATGAGGAGGGAGCGCTTCACGGCAGATGAGAGAAAAGGGTTCAGCACCGAGCGGTACATTCGCATGATCCAGCCGGGCGTGGCCTCCCCCCTGGTTTGCAGGGCGGCCGTCCCCTCGCCCCCCCGGGCATATCCCCTCAGAAGCAGGTAGGAGATCCAGGGCACCACGGTGAGGGCCGCCACCGTGGAGAAGGTCACCGTGAGGGGAACATTGGCAGCCATGGGGCCCATGTAGGGGCCCATCATCCCCGTGATGAAGAACATGGGCGTGAAAGAGACGATGATCGCCAGGGTGGACATGATCACCGGAGGGAGAACCTCGTCCACGGCAAAGAGGGTGGCCAGGAGGGGCTTTCTCCTGCCCGCGAGGATGTGCCGCTGGATGTTGTCCACGTTCGTGATGGGGTCGTCCACCACGAGGCCGAGCGAGAGGATCAGGGCGAACAGGGTGACCCTGTTGATGGTGAAGCCGAAAAGGTAGTTCACGAAAAGGGCGAGCGAAAAGCTCAGAGGCACCGAGACGGCCACCACCAGGGCCTCCCTCCAGCCCATGGTGAAGAGGAGAAGCCCCACCACGGTCAGGATCGCAAAAACCAGGGAGTTGAGGAGGTCGTTGACCTTGTCCTGGGCGGTGCGGCCGTAATTCCTGGTCACCTCCACCCCCACGCCTTCCGGAATCACGTCCCGTCTGAGTTCCTCCAGGCGCTGCAGCACGTTCCCTGCCACATCCACCGCGTTGGTTCCCTTCTTCTTGGCGAGGGCCAGGGTGACGGCAGGGTGTGTCGCGCCCCGGGGGAAACCGATCCGCGAGTAGCGGGAGGCTTCCTCGGGCCCGTCGAGCACAACGGCGATGTCCCGCAGGTACACGGGCCTCCCCTCATGGACGCCCACCACAAGCCCCTCCACATCGCGGGCGGAGGTGATGAAGGACTCGCTGGTCACCAGGGTCTCCCTGTCGAGGCGGCTGAAGGCCCCTGCCGTCACCGAGGCATCCGTACCTTGAAGGGCCGTGTAGACTTCGAGTTTGGACACCCCCCTGCCCGCCATACGATCGGGGACGAGCTCGACCCTGATCTCCCGCTTTCTTCCCCCCACGATGAAGGTTCTCGAGATGTCAGGCACCCCCGCGAGGCGCGCGAGCACCTCTTCTCCGATGCGCCGCAGGGCATGGTCGTCGTAGCGGTCCGAGTGAAGGGTGAGATTCACGATGGGAACGTCGTCGATCTCCACCGGTTTGATCACCCATCCCTTCACCAGGGGAGGGGCCTGGTCGATATTCATGGTGATCCTGTTGTGGAGCTTGACCAGGGACCGTTCCCTGTCCTCGCCGACAAAGAAGCGCACGGTGACAACCGCCATATCCCGGCGGGAGACCGAGTAGACGTACTCCACACCGTCGATCTGCCAGAGCAGTCTCTCCAGGGGGGTGGCTACCAGGCTTTCCACTTCCGCGGCGCTGGCCCCCGGGGCCCGCACAAACACGTCGGCCATGGGAACCACGATCTGCGGCTCCTCCTCGCGGGGCGTGAGCAGGACGGCGGCCGTCCCCAGGGAAAAGGAAAAGATCATGAAGAGAACGGCGAGGTTGGATGAAAGGAAGTGCCGGACCATGCGGGCCACGACACCCATGGAGGGGCTCTCCAGATCAGACATTCGGGTCCTCCTCCAGGCCGAGGATCTCACCACCCTTCAATCCGGAAAGGATTTCCACCTTCTCTCCCATCATCCGGCCGGATTTGACGAAGAGCTTCTGCCACCTGCCCTCCACATGCGCATTCACCACCTCGAGCTGACCGATTCGCCCCAGGGCCTTCCGGGGGATCAGCACCGCCTTTCGCTCCTCCACGGGGATCAAAAGCCTGCCGAACATGCCGGGATACACATCCCTGTCCTCGGGCAGATCGATCTTGACCAGAATCGTCCTCGTCATGGGGTCTGCGGAGGGGACCACCTCCTCCACCCTGCCGGCAAGAACCCGGCCGAGCGCATCGATCCTCAACTCCAGGGGCTCACCCTGGCGAATCTTCCGAATCAGGCCCTCAGGGACCAAGGCCTCCAGCCGGAGCCTCCCCCTGGTCTGGAGGAGCAGGAGGGGCTTGCCCGGTGCAGCCAGATCCCCGGGCTCCACCAGTCTCTTCGCCACCTCGGCCGATTCAGTCGCGACGATCCGGGTGTAACCGAGGGCGATCTCCGACTCCTCCTTTGCCTTCATGGCCCGTTTCACGTCCGATTCCGCCTCCACCCGGGCCTTCTCCGCCTGCTCAAGGCGGGCCCTGGCCTGTGTGTAGGCGGCTTCCGCCTGCTCCATGTCCTGCGCAGTCGCCGCCTTGGCCTCCAGGTAGGTCCGGGTGCGTTTGAAGGCCGCATCCGCCCGGGTAAATTCCGCCTTGGCTGCGAGCGCAGCCTGCTCCATCTGTGCCCCTCTCGATTTGGCTGAGGCAAGACCATGCACGGCTTGCTCCAGCCTCGCTTCATATTCCCGGCCGTCCACACGCAGGAGCGCCTGACCCTTTACCACGGGGTCTCCGGGACGAACAAAGACGTGGATCACCTTTCCCGTCACCCGGGACTCCACCCGGATCTCGGTTCTCGGCCTCACGGTTCCCACGGACTCGAAGTACTCGGTGACCGTCTCCAGAGAGGCCTTCGCCGTTTTGCGGGGCGGCGACTCTTCCTTCCCTGGCCTTTCCTGTTTCCCGGGACGGATCTTCTCAGCGGTAAAAGCGCCCCCCATGTAGAGCATGAGCAGGATCAGTGCCGCTGCGCCGCCGATCAGGCTGAAGCCCCGAAGCCCTTTCTTCGACGTCCTACTCTCCATGTTCCTTCCTCACATCGCGTGCAACCCCGGCCCAGCGCCCGATTCCCCTGCCCACGGCCGCAACCGCCCGCTCCCTGTCGTAGTGAGCGGCCCTGGAGAGAATCCGGGCCCTGTTGAGAGCCAGCTCTGCATCGAGATAGCGGGTGATGGTGGCCGAACCCCCCTCATACTCCTTCTTGACCAGGGACAGGCTCTCCTTTGCCTGCGCAACGCTCGCCCTGGTCACGGCAACCCTTGCTTCGGCCTCCGTCAGCCTCAGATAGGCATTCTTCAGATCCAACTGGACCGAGAGGGTCGTCTTCCGATCCGCGGCAAGCATCTCGTCCAAAACGCCCCTCGCCTTGTTTACACGGGCTGGCGTGCTCATACCCGTAAACAGGTCCCAGTTGAGGATGACACCGGCCGCCCAGTTGTCCCGGCTCGTCTCAAAGTCCAGATCGGGATCATCCATATAGTACCTGCCCTGCGCATCCAGGCTGGGCAGAACCTCCGCCCTTACCATATCGAGGGCCATACGGGACTGGACGACCTGTGCCCTCACCTTTTTGAGCTCGGGCCAGTGCGCAAGGGCCTGAGCAAGACCGGAGGCGTAGTCTTCGGGGAAATCCCTGGAGACCTTGGATCCCTCCATCAGGCAGAGAGGCGCATCCGGGTCCAGGCCCAGAAGGACGGCGAAGGCCGCCACGGAGAGGGCGTGGTTGTTCCGGGCCCGAACCAGTTCCTCCCTGGCTTGGGCCAGTCTCACCTCAAGG